>CAYUDR010000038.1:0-10870 GCA_964443705.1 uncultured Planctomycetia bacterium
GATCCAGTAAATCAAGGGCGCTTTCTATTTCCTTTATCTTCGTCGGCGTATCGGTGATGACGGCCTGATTGCTTTTGGGGTTTAGCTCAATTTTGCCTCTGGAGGCTTTCATTGAAAGCAGCGCCCGGCGTAAATCCATCACATCTGTATGCTCAAGTGTAAAAACTCTTGTTATCAGATTAGCAAATCGCTCTTCCTGCTGGGCATCAGCGTATGTAGATACAACTATGATGTCACCGTCTTTGGAATACATGTAATTGTTGACTTTAAGAATTGCGTCCAGGGCTCTTTCCAGGGAAACATTATCGAGTTTTACGCTAACAGTGCCGGTGACATTCTGGGAAGTAACAATATTAAGGCCGCTCTGGGAAGCAACCATCTTAAGAACCTGGTCTATGGGGGCATTTTCTACATCAAGAGAGATAAGGGAGTCCTGTGAAAAAGATAGCTTAGTAAGTCCAAACGCCAGCAAAGCCGCTATTATCAAAAAAGACAAAAATAACCTTTTAGAGAAACTTTTATGCAAAACTTCCTCCCTTAATAACACCATAAATCATGCCTGTCTACAAATAGACAGACGTTCCCTAAGTCTTAGTTTTGCTTGAGGTTCTAAAAATTTTTGTTACTAAATATATACCATATAAATAAAGGTTTGTCAACTTCAACGGAGCGCCGGCTTGCCGGGTGGAGTTAGGCTTGGCAGGTTGCGTTTTTGCCCTCTTCTTTAGCTTGATAAAGGGCTGTGTCTACTTTTTTGAGCAATTCTGATTTAGATGTAGCCGAGGTAGGATAATTTGCTACACCTAAACTAACGGTTAATTTTATAGGTTCGTCTGTTGAAGAAGAAAAATCATAATTTTTCACCACGCGCCTCATTCTTTCAGCAAGATAAAAGGTTCCGTCTTTATCTGTTTCAGGTAAAAGAATCATAAATTCTTCTCCGCCGCATCTGGCTACAACATCAACATTGCGGCAGATTTCCTTTAAAATTGAACTCACCTCTTTTAAGACAATATCTCCCTGCGGGTGGCCATGGGTATCGTTTATTTCCTTAAAACCGTCTATATCCAGCATTATAAACCCTAAGGGTTCCTGATATCTTTCGGCTCTTTTTAATTCTTTATCAATTTGCTCCCTGAGATAACGATAGCCGTATAGGCCGGTCAGGCCATCTCTATTTGAAAGTTCTTTTATTCTTCTATGGAGAGCAGCGTTGTTAATAGCCGGGATAGAACGCTGAGCAACAATGGAATATAGCTTAAGGTCTTCTTCTGCAAAAGCATCCTTTTTTGAATGGCTCACAGCCAACAAGCCCATAACCTTATCTGCATTATGGAGTAGTTCCGCATGAAAAGAGCTTAGTATATCTTCTCCTTTAGCGCCTTCGGTGACAATGCCCGGACCGTCGAAGCGGTTGAGGGTAACCTTGTCTTTTGAAAGCATCTTATGGGTGAGCTCGTTAAACGATTCAATAGTTTTTAATTTAAACCCTTTAACTTCGGCCTCCGTAGCCGGGTATTTAATGCTTATAATAAGTTCCCCCTGAGATTTCTCGTTAACTAACAAAAGGCCGCAGAAATGAAAATCAACTAATTGTTCAACTATTTCGATAACGGCATTTATGGTCTGGCGATAGCCAAGATCGGCGGTTACAATTTTATTTACCTCGTCGGAAATAGTGGTTTCATAAAGTTCTTTATCAAGAAATTGGTTTGCTTCTATTAAAATTTTATTTGCTCCCTCTAATTTTTTCAGTCGCTCCTCGGTCTCATCAAGCCTTGCGCAAAACTTGGAGTTTTGAAAGCCAAAAGAAATTTGACTGACTAACATCATAAGAAGGCTTAAATCGTCTGTGTTGTAGGCTTCTTTGTTAATCTTGTTATTGATATTGATAACACCTGTGGTATCTGCGAATTCCACGGGTACCGAGAGAAAAGACTTGGTGTAATATTTATTGTTGTTTTCTCTATAAAAACGGTCATCCTTTTCTATGTCACAGACAAGCAAAGGATAGTTCTTCTGAGCCACCCATCCGGAGATGCCCTCACCAAGTTTAATCTTTGTATCTAAAACTACATCCTCGCTTAATCCGGTAGCGGCTTTGATAATAAGAATATTTGAATCTTTATCTGCTAACATCAAAGAGCCGAGTTCGGACTTAAGTATAACCGCCATTGCCTCAATTAACTGCTGGAAAATTTTCTGAACAACAAGAGAATTTAAATCCGAGCCTTCCTGATAAGCCCGGGTTAAATTATTTATAATTTTATTAAATTCTTTAGTCTTATCTAAAAAACTGCTAAAATTTATATTCTTTGAAAAACGAGAGATCAAATCTTTTAATTGCTCACCTATATTCTCTTTCTCAAGAGGCTTTAAGAGATAATCATCTGCGCCAGCTTTTATGCTCCAGAATTTCAATCTATCTTTTGGTTTGTCTGTAAGTATAATGATGGGAATATATCGATATTCTTCTTTGTTTTTCAAGAGTTTGCAAATTTGATAATCACTGATATCGCCTATAGCCGGATTTAGAAAAATCAGCTGAGGCTTGGCCTTATAGACAGTTTCCAACCCTTCCAGGCCGCTTGAAACAGAAACAGTCTCAAAACCCAACCTTTCCAGGCCTTTGTTTAGAAGATTAACGGTATCGATATCGTTTTCGAAAATTACAGCTTTATTTTTCATAACAATAGAAAAGGAGCCTCTTCTACTTAACGGCTCCCCCCTAATAAATAAACGAATCCAGACAACTTAGTTAATAACCTCTTTTTTATCTAAAATCGCTTCAGATTTAGTATACCTCCAAAATAGAAACCTTTCAAGCATTTAATTAGACACTTCCTTTAGGATTAGATAAAAAGCCTATGAAAATTTTATCATATTTTCGAATATTGTCAAGGGGTCAAGTTGCTTTTTTTAAGGAATATTTTGCTTTAAACAAAAAGGCGCCTTTAACCATAAAAAGAAGCTCGTTTTTTTTTTGGTTAATAAGCGCCTCTTAGTCGAAGACTACTCTTTGAATTAGCCGAGCTTATCTTAATTTTTTTTCAGTCGTAAAGGCTATATCATCGATATAAATAACGCCTTCTTTATCGGTGGCTACTACATCATCAAATACGATAACAAACTCGCTCATATTACTAAAATCGCCTATGCCTTTAAAATCCTCAAAAGGCACCACAACTTCCGTCCATTTATCGCTGACACCGGTTACTATAAACCTGCCAAGTTCACCCTGTTCATTCTTTAATTCAATCTTGAATCTGGTGGTATAACCTGCGTCGGGGTCGCCTTTCACCCAGAAGACAAACGCATTATAATCAGAAAGGTCTTTGCCTTCCAGCTTTGTCCAGAAACCGTTATAAGCCGGATTGGGAGAATCTACATCATACTCCAGTCTAAGCGAAGCTCCTTTCTTGCCATGCGTTACTTCGGTATCAAGCACCTCAACACATCCTTGAGTCGTATCGGCGGCATCTCTGTTCCATGAGCCAATTCCACCGCCAAAATCATTAACACGACCGCTGTCAAAATCTATCAATTTCAAATTAACGGCTTCGGCGCTAAAAGCAAAAACCAAAACGACTGTCAAAACAAGTAATAACTTTAATGCGTATCTATCCATTCTTCACCTCCTGTGTAATAATATCTTAACAATAACTAAAATGCTTGTCAATGTTTATAGGAGAAAATTTAAAATCTCGTTTAAAAGATAAAAATGTAGAAAGGGCGCCTTTAAAGGCGCCCTTTTTAAGTTATCTTAATTTCTTTTTCTTTTAACAAAACCCAATAAGCCCACTAAACCGGTACCTAAAAGAAGTAGCGTATTTGGTTCAGGGATGACTTCAAAATTAGTTT
This sequence comes from uncultured Planctomycetia bacterium, assembly GCA_964443705.1. Taxonomy (GTDB): domain Bacteria; phylum Omnitrophota; class Gorgyraeia; order DAOVKU01; family DAOVKU01; genus DAOVKU01. The sequence continues at coordinate 3,862 of CAYUDR010000038.1, forward strand.
CGTCCCAATAGTAAGTTCCGTATCCTGAGCCCGAACCTTTCTCAATAAGAAGATTCACTAATACAGCCTCTGTGCCCGAAGGAGTATTTACACTTGTTATTTCCAATAACTGCCAGTCAGTCGTTCCCTGTATCGGTGGCGTGTATGTTCTGTCAATTTCACTACCCCATATATCCTTAAACTCCAGTTGAAGTTTAGCCTGTGTTCCATAGGACTCTGTAGATTTCAACCACGCACTTGCAGTAATTGGCACTCCTTCGTCTACACTTAGCTGTTGCCCATATCCAGCCCATAAATTTTGCTCTGTTCCTGTATAGCTGGTCATCGTAATTCTTCCACTTTGAGAACCTTCGTGATACTCTGCAGTAGCAGTTTTCATCTCTACATCTGCCGTGGAAGGATATTGACGCAGTCCCAACCATGAAGCAGGATCCAAGTTATTACCTGTTGGTGATTCAAGCCCTGGATTGCTAAGCAAGTTTGCCTGGGCAATAGATGGTATGGCCAAAGCTATTACTAAAGCTACTGCACATACATATAGAAGTTTTGTTTTCATTTGTTCCTCTTCACCCCCTTTTAGATTTTAAAGAACAAATTTTGTAAGCGATTACAAAAATACAAGAAAAAAACTTGCTTTTTGTAAGCGATTACAATATATCACACAAAAAACAAATGTCAAGAGTAACCTTTTGCTTTTTTAAAGGATTTTTTTGTGGCATTAATCTTCTTTTCGCCAGGTGGTCTTACCTTTGGCGTCTTCGAGGACAACACCAACTTCCTTAAGCTGTTGGCGTATTTTATCGGAAAGTTCATAATCTTCTTTGGAGCGGGCGTAATCACGCAACTCAATTAGTATCTTCACTAACTTATCAACAATTTCCATATCTTCCTCTTCTTCCTTTTTGGGCCTGAAAAGACCCAAAATTCTTCCAAGTTCAATTAAGGTAAATTTAACACTTTTAAGGGCTAATTTCTTGCGCTGGAAAGGAACGCTTTTATCTTCTATAAATTTATGGGCAAGATTAACTATATCAAAAAGAACGCTTAAGGCCGCGGGTGTATTAAAATCATCGTCCATTGCCTCTTTAAATTTTTCTCTTAAGACATGCAATTCGTTGATAAAAACTTTTATAGCCTTTATCAGTTGCTGCTCTTTGGACGTTCTCCCAATGGGGGTAGTCCTGGTTTTTGTTATGTCATCTATTTTCTTAAAGAGAACGTAAAAACGCTGACGCGAACTACGGGTAGAATCCATCTTTTCAAATGTGAAATCTATAGGTGATGAGTAATGACTGCTCAGGAAAAAAATCTTTAACACTTCAGGGTGATAACGAGCCAGAATATCCTTAATGGAGAGAAAATTACCCAGTGATTTTGCCATTTTCTCTCTGTCTATAGTCAAAAGGCCGTTGTGAATCCAGTATTTCGCGAAAGGACGACCGGTAGCAGCTTCGCTCTGGGCAATTTCATTTTCATGGTGGGGAAATATCAGGTCTCTCCCGCCGGCATGGATATCGAAAGACTGCCCTAAATACTTCATACTCATCACGGAACATTCTATATGCCATCCCGGCCTGCCCTCTGACCAGGGAGAAGGCCAGGCGGGTTCGTTCTCTTTTGATTTCTTCCACAACGTAAAATCAAGAGGGTTCTTTTTGTTTTGCTCGCTTTCCTTTCTTACGCCTGTTAATATTTGTTCGGTGCTCTGGTTTGATAATTTTCCGTAATCTTTAAACTTTTTAACACTAAAATATACATCACCGCCGGAAACATAAGCAAAGCCCTTGTCTATCAAAATCTTTATCAAAGATATCATATCATTGATGTGGTCGGTGGCCCTGGGTTCGACATTCGCTTTGTCGATACCAAGCGCCCGCATATCTTCATAAAATCTCCCGGTGTAACGGGTGGCTATTTCTTCGGCTTTCTTTTTAAGAATTTTCCCGGATAAAGTTTTGTTTTTTTCTTTAGAAATCTCTTCTTGGGCTTTATTTATTATTTTGTCGTCGATGTCGGTGATATTGCGCACATAGGTCACTTTATAACCGCTAAAGATAAAATATTTTCTTATAAAATCAAAAACAAAGGATGCCCGGGCATGACCTATATGGCATTCATCATAAACAGTAACACCACAGGCATACATTGTTACCTCTTCTTTGCTTAAGGGGATGAAGTCTTCTTTTTTATTGGTAAGAGAATTATAGATTTTAAGGGGCATGTTCGATACTCACGTCAAAAAATATTTGTAATTTATTTTTTCCCTTCGCTATGCCCCCCATCGGGAAGGCTTCGCTTCTCAAGACTTTGCTTTTCTTCTAATTTCTTAATTCTTCTCCCTAAACCCTCAATGCTTCCCATTAAGGGGTCAAGAATATGGATATGGTCTAAACTTAATTCAATTTTTCTGCCATCCTGTTTGGTTATTCTCCCGGGAACGCCTACCACGGTAGAATTAGGGGGAACATCTTTTATAATTACCGCGTTTGAACCGATATAGGAATTATCACCGATAGTTATATTGCCCAGTACCTTGACCCCCGCGCCCACAACGATATTATTACCGAGAGTGGGATGTCTTTTACCTTTCTCTTTGCCTGTGCCGCCGAGAGTAACGCCTTGATAAAGAATAACGTTATTGCCGATTACGCTGGTTTCTCCGATAACCACACCCATACCATGGTCAATAAAAAATCCTTTGCCGATTTCGGCGCCGGGATGAATCTCTATGCCGGTAATAAAGCGCGTAAATTGAGAAATAAGACGAGGCAGAAAAGAAAGCCCTTGTTTTTTAAAGGCGTGGGCGATTCTATACGAGATTATAGCATGCAGGCCCGAATAAGTTAAAAGGACCTCGTAAAAACTTGCGGCCGCAGGATCTTTTTCAAAAACAGCTTTTATTTCCTCTTTAAAAAGAATACTGACAGCTGCAAAATAAAAAATTAATAAAATTAAAATGCCTAACAGCATATAAAGGATAAGCACAATATAGCTCCATGTGTGCGAGGTTAAGCCTCGCACAGCGAACTTCTGTTATGTGCGAGGTTAAGCCTCGCACAGTTAAACTATCGCACAGCCTACCCCCGCGTACAGCTGCTAACCGCTAACTACTTTTTCAATTGATGCTACTGCGAAAGCAGCCATGGCTTCGCCTTTACCTATAGCGCCGTATCCCTCTGAGGTAGTGGCTTTAACATTAACCTGATTCTCTTTTAACCCCAAAATAGCAGCCATAGAGTTTCTAATTTTAACTTTAAAAGGTCCTAATTTTGGCTCTTCGGCTATTAAGGTTGAATCGATATTAATAATATAAAATTTTTCTTTTGCTAAAAGCTTACTCACCTCTTTCAATAATTTCACACTGCTTATATCTTTAAAAGACGGATCTGTGTCGGGAAAATGTATGCCAATATCTCCAAGCGCAGCTGCGCCCAAAAGGGCATCACAAACAGCATGCAAAAGAACATCAGCGTCTGAATAACCAATCAGTCCTTTTATATATGGAATTTCAACTCCGCCCAAGATTAACTTATCTTTTTCCTCACTTAAACGATGAATATCGTAACCAATACCAATTCTCATTTTTTTCATCCCGATTTATTAATCCTAATGCCGGGTCTTTGCTGCCGAATCTTATTTTATCAATCTTCTGGCTAATTTAAGGTCATCTTTTGTGGTAATCTTTATATTGGAGGCCTCGCCGGTGATAACTTTTATCTTTTTCCCCAAAATTTCAAGCAGAAATGCGTCGTCTGTTATATTGAAACTTTTCTTTTTCTTTTTATCAAAAGCTTTTTTTAAAACGTCTACTTTAAACCCCTGCGGGGTCTGGGCCAGGAAAAGATTTTTCCTGTCTATGGTTTTCTCGACAAAATTACCCTTTATTTTTTTGACCGTAGAAGTTACTTCTATAGCCGGAATGACTGCGCTGTGCTTGCGGGTTTCATAAATTATGCGTTTGATAAGCGCGGAGCTTACAAAAGGCCTGGCCGCATCATGAATTAAAACTATTTTCTCCTGTGGCGCAAGTGAAGATATGCCTTTTTTTACTGAATGGCTTCTCTTTTTGCCTCCAGAAATTATACTTCTTACTTTCTTGAAATTGCGCAGTAACTTTTTAACTTTTTCTAAATCATCTTTATGCGCGATGACGATTATGTTTTTTATGCTGGTATTCTTTTCAAAATTACAAACGGCAGTTTCTAATATAGAACACCTGCGCAATTTAAGAAAAGGTTTTTTCTCCCCGGCCTTTAGTCTTTCACTTTCGCCGGCAGCTACAATTATAGCGCTTACGCTCATCTTTTAACCAAATGGCTTTAAAGTTTGTTATTTTAATCTTCGCTGGTTGTTGTGATTTTTATTTTTTTTGTCCTGATTTATTTCAGCAAAAATCATCTTGCCGGCTGCTGTCTGAAGAACACTGCTTACAGATACATTAATAACCTTACCGATAAGATGTTTAGCATGATCAACCACTACCATAGTGCCGTCATCAAGATAACCAATGGCTTGATTAGATTCCTTGCCGTCTTTAAGAAGTTTAATAGTCATGCGCTCGCCCGGCAATACCACCGGTTTCAAGGCGTTGGCCAGTTCATTGATATTCAAAATTGTAACACCCTGGAGTTCGGCTATTTTATTTAAATTATAATCGTTGGTGAGAACCTTAGCGTCTAACACCTTGGCCATTTTTATCAATTTGGTGTCAACTTCTTTGATTTCAGGAAAATCCTGTTCGTGAATTTTAATATCAATATTGGCGCTTTTCTGAATCTTGTTTAAGACATCAAGGCCTCTTCTGCCTCGATTTCTCTTTAAAGGATCAGCGCTATCAGCTACCTGCTGTAATTCCCTCAAGACAAAACGCGGCACAATAAATTTGCCTTCGAGAAACTTTGTCTTGCATATATCTCCTATGCGGCCATCAATAATAACGCTGGTGTCGAGAATGATAATTTCCTCTTTTTTGTCTTGTCTGGCCAGTTTAACGTAGGGAATTACCAGGTTAAATTCATCCTTTCCTCCTAGAGCAATAAGCATTCCAAGATAAATAAATATGAGCGTTATAATCATGGTGACGGAAGTTTTTGTTATTTCATCCATGGGTATGAAGCCGCATGATAAATTTATCACCACCCTTGCCATAATCAAACCAAATATAAGGCCAAATACAGCTGAGGATAACCCCTTAATGGACACCCGCCTGGTGGCAACCTCAAGCAAGATTATGCCTAAAGCCGCAACCGCTCCTATGCCGGCGCTTATAAAAGAAAAAACAGAGCCGTGGCCTTTAATCAAAGAACCTATCTGATAACCAGTAGCTGCTGAAGCTATTATAAAAAAAACTCTTATAAAAATGATAGTCAATTTTTTTCTCACCTCCTTTTATGACGACATAATTTATGAAACTTTAGTGAACATAAATTATATGTCGGAATTAAATCCGCCTGGGCGGATGTATTTAATGACAACATAATTTACGGAACATAGTGTCCGCCAGAGGGCAGATCCCCGCCTACCGGCAGGAGCCTTTGGCTGAAACGTAAATTATATTTCGAAGTTAGCTAAACAACTTATGTTTACTTCGCTCCATAAGTTGTAACCTCATTTAAAAACTGCTTTTAAAGCTTCAGTAATATGTCCAACTCCCAGAAGCTGTAGTTTGCCCTTAAAATCCAAATTTTTCAAGTTGCTCCGCGGCAAAACGCATCTTCTAAAACCTAACTTTTGGGCTTCTACGATGCGCAATCTAATCCCACTAACAGCTCTAATTTCTCCGCCCAACCCAACTTCACCTAAAACCACGTCATCTTTAGCAACAGGAATCTCTTTGTAACTGGAAGCTGCGCTCACAATAACGCCTAAATCGGTAGCGGGTTCATTTATTTTTATTCCTCCCGCCACGTTGACAAAAACATCTCTATTGTTAAGTTTAAAGTTTGCCCGTTTTTCTAAAACAGCCAAAAGCAAAGAGATTTTATTATAATCAAGGCCTGTGGTTCTTCGTGCCGGATTCCCAAAAACAGAAGAGCCAACCAGGGCCTGAATCTCTACCAGGAGAGGCCTGGAACCCTCAAGACATGGAACCACTACAGAGCCAGGGCTATCTTGGGACCTTTCCGACAAAAGAAGTTGGGAGGGATTAATAACTTCTTTTAATCCCTTCTGTGTCATCTCAAAAACCCCGATCTCGTTAGTAGACCCAAATCTATTTTTAACTGCACGCAAAAGCCTAAAAGAGGTGTGCCTCGCACCCTCAAAATAAAGAACTGTGTCAACGGTATGTTCTAAGACTCGCGGCCCGGCAATAGCGCCCTCCTTGGTTACATGCCCGATTAAAAAAATAGAAATACCCGTCGACTTTGCCAGGTAGGTCAATTGCCCGGCGCACTCTCTTACCTGAGAAATGCTACCGGGGATAGAACCCAACTCCGGCCTATAAACAATCTGTATGGAATCTATAATAACTACCTTAGGCAGAAATTTCTTTATATGTTCTAAAATCACCGATAAATTTGTTTCGTTGACAATATAAAGTTCGTTAGAGCTTATACCTAATCTCTGAGCCCGCATCTTGGTCTGATGAACAGATTCTTCTCCGCAAACATAAAGAACAGGCCCATTCTTAAAACTCAAATTGTGACTCATCTGAAGAAGAAGGGTAGATTTACCGATGCCAGGTTCACCGCCTACCAAAACTACCGAACCCTCTACAATGCCTCCGCCTAAAATTCTATCCAGCTCGGATACGCCCGTGATAAATCTCTCTTTTTCTTTAAGATCTACTTTGCTTATCTGTATTGGACTGCTCGCAGATTGAGACGCAATGGTCTGCCTCGAATTAGAAGAGCCGGGGGGCGCCACCACCTCTTCTACAAAACTATTCCATTGCTGGCATTCAGGACACTTGCCGGCCCATTTCGGAGAATGAAAACCGCATTCCTGACAAACATATATAGTTTTTACTTTCACCCCGCCATTCATTTTTTTCTAATTTTGTTCCCCT
>CAYUDR010000039.1:0-10663 GCA_964443705.1 uncultured Planctomycetia bacterium
ATTGACAATTTTTAAAATGTATGTTAAGTTCAAAAGTAAAATTACCGGAGGAAAATAAATGCCTGTCAGAAAAAAAGCAATAAAGGGTTTGCGTCAATCCTTAAAAAGAAAAAAACGCAATAAGCGTATTCTCTCAAATTTAAAAAAACAAATTAAAAAACTAAATGCCCTTATAGCCGAACAAAAATTAGATGAGGCTAAAACCCTTCTCCAAAAAACATTAATATCTCAAATAGATAAAGCAGTTAAGCAAAAGATGATACATAAAAATACTGCTTCCAGAAAAAAATCACACCTGACTAAAAAACTCACCCGCTCATCTAAAAATACATCAAAGGGCACATAAATTTACTATTGCTATCTCGAGTATATACCGAGGATTTGCCGAAAGAGTTTTGATGTCTATATCGGCTTTGAGTAGATACTGAAGTGCATTTCCAAGCTGCCTGAGAGTAAAACTATTTACCTGCCGCATAAACTTTGCCACAAAAAAAGTCTTCAAAGAAAAAATTTTCTGAATCTTCTTGCGTCCCTCAAAATCTTTGTATTTCACAAAAATCTTTCTGGCTATCAATAGTCTTGTAAAATTCCAGGCTAATACTCCTAAAATTTGGTGAGGTTCGCGGACACCACCTAATATACTACTGGCCAATTTCAAAGCCAGATTAACATCTCTATCTGCAACAGCATCCACCAAACTAAAAATGTTCTCACCTAGGTTTGGGCCCACTAATTTTTCAACATCTTCTTTTTCAATCCTTCGCTTTTTATTTACAAAGTTTATTAAAGTATTGAGAGTCAAATCCAACAACTGCAAATCATCGCCTAAATTTTGTGCTAGAATTTCAGCTGCTGCCTGGCTCATATCTAAACCTTTCTCTTTTATCCTTTGTCTGAGCCAGGAAGGAATTTCATTAGAATAGATTTTTTTGAAGGTTTTAATGTTTACTTTATAAGAAGGAGGGATCTGTTGCGAAAAATTCTTTTTATCTGAATTTAAAATGAGAGTGAGGGATTTATTTTTTTGAGCAAGAGAGAATATTTCTTTAAGCTGAGAAGCATTAAATCTATCAGCATCATTAACAAGAATTAATTTTTGATTAAAAAAAGATGGGGAACAAAGATTTTCTTTGAGAGAAATAAAATCATCTACGAGAGCCTGGTGAATTTCGTAATTTAAAACAGCTAGGCGGGGTTCTAATATTTCCTTCTTTAGTTCATCAATCTTTTTCTTCTTTAAAAAAGCGTTTTCTCCACATAAACAAAAGATGGTTGCCATAAGTTCGTCTGTTTTGTTAAAAACTAACCTGCCGCCAGAGGCGAGCCTCGCTTATATCTTGGAGGCGGACACCCCTCAACCGCAACTTTGATGCACTTACCAGTTTTCTATTGTCCGATTGATTATATTTCGCGCTAAATCTGCAGCTGCAAACGGAAAAGCTTCTGTTTCGCTATTAGCATAAATGTGGGTCTGGGTAGCAATCTGAGGGCTTGAACCGGTATAACCATAATAGCAATATCCAAAGAAATTTTGCTCAGTCCATAGGGTGCATTCTTCAACTAAATCTGTAAGTTTTAAATTTGTAACCAAAACCAGCTTATATTCGGTAATAATTTTTGTGTCCTCGTCTGAATAACGGGCAGGCTGCCGTATATATTCAACTATCTCTCCCTGCAAAAGACAATCTGCTTCCTCTTTTGAATTGACCACTTTCAAGGTTCCGTTTTCATTAAAAAGAATTCTTATATCATCAGAAATTGTTATTTCGATATTTGCCTCATAAGTTCTATTATCAAAAGTTTCCACATAGATAGTTTTAATATGAGGAAGATAGAAGCCGCCAAGCCCGAGACTATAACCACAACCACCGATACTCAAAAGCAAAACTAACAATACATAGATATATCTTTTTTTCATTTCTTTTTTTCCTGTAGTAAGTTAAGCTGTTTTTCGGCTTTAGCGACAAATGACGTTTGTGAATACTTGTCTATTATTTCCTTATAATAAATAGTGGCGGATTCATATTTTCTAATTCTTTCATAAAACTTTGCTATATGGTACAAGTGCTCGGCATCTTTCTCCTGTAAAGCTAAAAGCCGCTGTTGGGCTTCTTGAGTTAAACTTTTATCTTGCAGTTCATCCTCTAAAAGTTGGCTGAATTCATCTATGGCTTGGCGAGTGGCTGTCTGTTCATATTCCGGTTGCCGTGAAGCTTGAAAAGAACAATTTGCTATCTCAAATTTGGCTTTTTCAGCTGTTTCGCTATCCGGATAATTTAAAACAACTTTTTCAAAGGCTTCTTTAGCTTGCATATATTTTTTATCTTTTTTTAAGGCCACGCCCACATTGAACTGGGCTTTAACTCCATATTCGCTAAAAGGCGCGTTTTCGGCTATGGACTCAAAAATCTCAATGGCGCATTCCAAAGAAGGAAACATTTTCATTCCCATAATCTTCCTCTTCTCGCCTCCCAGAAACCCTTCTCCTATGTTAAATTCCCTTTCGACAATCTCTTTTATATTCTCAAAGGTAGGATACATCCGCAATATCTTATCATAGCTACGATATGCTTCATAATAATAATCCATTTTTTCAAGACAAATAGCCCCATAGTAGAGAGCAGAGGGGGCATATTTAGAATTGGGGTAATTGAACACCAATTTATCGAATTCACCAGCTGCCTTTGAATATTCCTTTTCTTGGTAAAGATTAAAGGCCCAATCAAATTGTTCCTTGGGGGTGGGTTTGACGGCATATTTAGGGTTAATCCACTTGCCGATCTCAGGAGTCCATATCCAGTAAGCAAAACAAGGTTCACAGGGCACCAACTGGATAAACATAAAAAGGGCAACCATAAAAATAAAAAGGAAATGATGATTTTTCATAAATATTTCCTGAGTTTCTCTTTTTCCAAATGATAACAGAAAAGGCGGGGTATGTCAAGAAAGTCGATTTTTCTATCTAGGTAAGATTGGCGGTTAAAACTTTGCTCAAAAGGTGGCTATCTTCTCTGGTCATGGCAAGAAATTCTAAGCCCATGCAATAACTTTCTGCAGATGAGTTTTTTTGGATCCAGGCAAGCTTAGAAATCGCTTTAATTTGCGAAAGCTTGGGATAATCTAAGTTTACAATCGTCACCATTCTAGTGGAAATGGGTATAAATTTATGTGAAATAAAACAAACCCCATTTTGGCTGATATCTTTGCTTATAGAAGAAATGTAAGAATCGGGGGGTTGGTCGAGGTTTTTATATTGAAGGGGCAATCTTATCCGAATTCTGAGAAACTTTCTGCGTTCCCCCATATCTCTATACACAAAAATCCCCTCCTTCCCTTACCGAAAGAATGGGATTTGTAAGTAACCCGCTCTATTTATGTGGATTCACTTGTACTCCCATTCCCCGAATGGCAAAGTACAACTTAAAATATATCACAATTTAGAAAAAATGTCAAGTCAAATGGAGAAAAATTATAATAAATTCAAAATTAAAACAAATAGAGGCAAAAGGAGAATAATCAAAAGAGTGCTGAATATCCAGCAAGAATTCGAAAGGTCTTTATCTAAATTAAAAAGATTGGTTAATACCAGGCTTGCGATAGCCACCGGCATAGCGGCTTCAATAAAAACTACCTTCAGCGGCAGGCCGTCCATAAGTTTATCGTATCCCATCAAATAGGCAATAACCAAAGCAATGAGGGGCATGATAATAAATTTAAGCACACTCATAGAAAAAAGCTGTGCCTTAAACTGCTTAAGGACGCTAAATTTCAAAGTCATGCCAATAGCAAAAAGAAGGCCGAAGGTGCTTGTGGGAATTAAAATCTTATTTAACTGCCCCAAAATAAAAGGCCTGTCTATCCCGGAGAAACTCAAAATCGCCCCTAAAATTAAGCCTAAAAGAGGCAATAATCTTATGCCTTCGGTAAAAATCTTCTTTAAGCTCTCGGTTATATTAGATCTGCTTTCACTGCCATAGTATTCAGCTATATGAAAACCGACTGTATAATAAAAGGGTTTAAAATAAAGGCAATAAAGTACTGTGAGCCCAAAAGCAACCTCGCCTAAAAGCACAAAAGCCAAAAAGCCACCCAGGGTATATCCAATATTTGAAAACATAGCACAGGTTATATAAGAACCTGCTTGTGGCCGATTAAGATGATGAAACCTTATCAGGAATCTGGCAGGTAAAATTGCAAGCGTAGAAAGCAAAAGCCCCACCAGGGGAAGAGTCAAAATGCCAATATTATCAGTTATATCAATTACCCAGAAAGACAAGCATACAATGAGGGGCGTGGCGGTCTTGGTTAAAAAGATGATCATGCTTTTTGAAAAACTCTGGCAATATAGCTCTCCCTTGCGCCCCCTAAAAAGAATACCAAGAAAAAGTGAACCAAAAAGAATGATTATGCTAAATATAATTTTTTCTTTTATCATGATTTTTATAATACACCAAAAAAAACTGGTTGTCCACATTAAGCGCTTATCAGCCTCCGGCGCCGCACACTTAACTTAAGGCGCGGTGAATAAGATAGCAGCTATTGTTTGGAACTATATCTACCTGAAAGTTTTTATTTCAAAGTTGATGCCATCTGTTTCAATACTTATAAAACCATCATCAGCTGTGTTATAAACCTTGATATTTTTTTTAACTAACAGTTGTTTCGTCTTGTCTATTTTATCCTCCTTTTCCCGGCCGGCACTAATTATAGCTACTTCCGGCTTTGCGGTTTCCAGCAATATTTCTAATTCAGTTCCTAATTGCAATCCATGATGAGGCAACTTAACTACATTTGATTCCAATCTCTGCTTATACCCAAGTAGATGCCTTAACCCTTCGTCCTGAATATCCCCTGTTAAAAGCAGGCCAAAATTCTTATAGCGGATTTCAAGCACAACTGAATTATTATTTAAATCCTGCGTTGTACCTGTAAGTCTTTTTGCTGGGGGGTGCAAAACTGTAATTTCCGCGTCTTTAAATCCTAAAATGGATTGGGCATCATGAAGAGTAAAATGCGGAATTTTTTTCTCATCCAAAGTATTTATATATTGAGCGAAGCAAAAACTCTCATTTTTCTGGCCGTTGTCAAAAACAGCGCCTACCTCAAAGTTTTCTAAGATAAAATTCAAGCCTCCCAAATGATCACTTTCCGGATGAGTTAAAACAACGGCCTGGAGTCTTTTTATATTTTTGTTCCACAAAAATGGTGCAATTATATTGCGTCCACAGTCCCCGCTAAATGAACCGCCATCAATCAGCATATGCTCACCCTTCGGAAACTCAATCAAAATAGCATCGCCAAATCCTACATCGAAAAAGTTAACCTTCATAATATTACCCGATTCTTTAAATACAGGCACCCAGCTTATACAGGCAAAAATCAAAAGTCCCGTGCTTAACAGATAAAAAGGTTTTAATTTTAACCTGCGCTGATTAAAAATAAAAATCATAAAAAGATAAAAAGCTATGACTGTCCCAGCCGACCATGCGCTTGCTTTATAAAAACCAAAGGGTATAAAACTCAATAAACCAAGGGATTTTAACAAAAGCCCAATTGCCAGGGAAGTCAAGTGGGCCCAAAAATTTGCCAGAAACCCTACGCCAAAGACAACAAAAATAATGGCAAAAATTATAATTAAAAAGGAGAGAGGAACAGCAACCAGATTAGAAACAACAGTCAGGAGCGAAAAATTATTAAAATAACAAATGCTTAACGGCAATGTAACTATCCAGGCCGCCAGCGAGACTGAAATTGATTTTTTAAAATAAAATTTCAATCTGGCAGGTGGTCCGGCTCCAAAGTTGAGTGCGGCCTCTATTGTGGGTGAAAAATAAATAATAGACAGAAGACAAACAAACGATAGCTGAAAACCAACTGAAAAAATTTGATTGGGACAAAATAAAAGGATTATTAAAGCTGCTGTGCCCAGAGAATTTACAATATTGGATTCCCTTTCAAAAAGAAACCCAATCAAAACTACTGCCGCCATAATAGAAGCCCTGATAACCGGAACTCTTAAGCCGGTAAGCGGAGCATAAAACAAAAGAAATAATAATATTAAAAAAAATCTTAATTTCCTCGGCACATTGCCTATTCTTAGCAAAAACATGATAACCGCTATAACCAACGCCACGTGCAAACCGCTGATAGACAGGAGGTGCATGGTGCCTGTTTTTATAAAAATATTTTCAAAATCCTTTGGTATTTCTTCCCGAAAACCCAGTAAAATCCCGTTTAATATTTCACTCTGCGGCCAAAATATATAACTTTTGATTTTTGACCTGAGTCTATGGCGCAGCGAAAAAGCACATTTTTCAACGAAGTTTAACCTATCGGTGCCCATTTTCTTCGCCAGGTTATTTTTTGAAACACTAAAAAGTGCAAAAATTTTATCTCGTTCAAGAAATTTCTTATAGTCGAATTGCCAGGGGTTGCCGGGAGAACGAGGCCTTTGAATAGTACCTTCAATGAGTAATTTATCTCCATAGCTAAATGCCTCTTTTTTACCATAAGCGTTTACCAAAATTTTACCTTCAGTTTTTATCCAATGCTTATCCAGCTTCAAAAACTTAACCCCTAATTTAAATGATGTTTTCGGGCCCGAAAGCTGGCTCCTTTTTTCTTTTGGGTCGTCGATAATCGTACCCAGGCAAAAGGCGTGTGTCTTTTTAGCAGGTAACTGATAATAGAGATGACTTTTTGATAAGGTATTATAATTTTTAAAACTAAGCATACCCAGAAGCAGAAAAAAAATCAAAAGCAAAATATCAAAAGATAAATTTTTTTTGAAAAAGAGAAAACCTGCCAAGAGCAGAAGGCAAGCCATTATAAAAAGAAGCGAAAAAGAAAGGTTGGTGAAATACTCGGCAATTATTCCCAGAGAGAAGAGAATGGCCAGAATAAAGAATGGTTTTTCGTGGAAGGTTAAAAATTTTTGTGGAGAAGTTTTTTTACTCAATGGATGTGCTTTCTCTTAAGCGCTCATAAAGTTTAGGGCCGATGCCTTTCACTTTCAATAGATCTTCTTTGTGATTGAACAAACCGTTAGTCTGGCGGTAATCAATTATTCTTTTTGCTAAAACGGGGCCGACGCCGGACAATTTTTCAAGCTCACTGGCATTGGCGGTATTTATATTAATTATAGAATAATCCCGAATTATTTTATCTATTGCGTTTAAATCTGCTTTTTCTAAAGAAATGGGTTTAATAACGGGACTTGGGTGGTTTGAGTTTGTTTTCTGAAAGATAAGGCCTACGCCCGCAAGCAAAATAAAGGAAAGAGTAAAAAGAATAACCTTTTCATGTTTTGAAAAATTAAACATAAAAAGAAATATAGCAGAAGGAGAGAAATTATGTCAAGAAAAAAAAGAACCAGTAGTACTCAGGTTCTATATAAATAACAACCGGTAAAAATCCTACCGGAACTAAATATTTTCATCTTACCTATTAAAAAACCAACTACTTTACCGTATCCCACCTCCGAGGTGGGATTTGTGGTTTTCGCTTTTACTAAAAACTTAGAAATTTAAAACAATCTTGCCTTCGATGTAGTCGGTGTCAAACCTATGAATTCGGTCTGCGTGGCGCCATCCAAGATAACAACTGAATATTTTTGTAACAGGTAAATTGACGCCCACACCAACATCGTTACGGAAACCTTCGCCTTCGGTAAGGCTATATCTGTGTTCTTCAAAGATTCTAAGAGAAGGATTTAAAGAAAAAACCTTAAAGGGAAAATTAAATGTCAATTTTGAGCGCAAAACAAATCTGTCATAGTCTCTTTTATACCAGGCATAATAAATTTGCTCACCCCAATAAACCCATTTAAGTAAATCTATACCTGCCTCACCGCCAAATCTGGAAACATCAACTTGGCTCCGTCGAATACCGGCTTGAACCTCGCCCCACAATATCAGTTTCAAATCGCGATTGATTTTTTCTATGGGCTTGGCGCCTTTCAGGCTAACTGTGCCCAGATATTCATTTCCCCCATTGTCGGCGTTGCCGGTATTGCTAATATCATAACGAAAGGTATTTAGGACTTCAACTTCAAGGGCGTAAACAGGTATACTTATAAAAAATATACCTATAAACAAAATCAGGGCTTTTTTCATTTTCCTCTTCCTTACTAAAAAAAGTGGACAGGCTACTTTTTTAAACAACAACATTCACCAATCTATCCGGAACAATAATAAAATTTTTAATCTCTTTATCTTTTATATATTTATTTATTTTTTCATCCCCAAGGACAATCTTTTGCAATGCCTCTTTATCATAACCCCTTGGTATCTCTATCTTAGAGCGGACTTTTCCATTAACCTGAATTATTATAGCAACTAACCCCTCTTCCAATGCGCCCGAATCGTGGGTTGGCCAAACCACATTAAGGATGCTTGGTTTATTGCCCAATCTCTCCCAGAGCTCTTCTGCAATGTGCGGAGCAAAGGGTGAAAGTAAAATAACGACATTTTCAATGGCTTCAAAAACAACCGCTTCCTGTTTTGAGAGGGCTAATCTGCCGCTTTGCGTAAGCCGGCTTATTTCATTTATCAATTCCATAATAGCACTGATGGCTGTATTGAAATGAAAAGTCTTTTTCATGTCAAAAGTAACTTTTTTTATGGTCTGGTGCATCTTGCGTCTTAATGCCTTTTGCGCTTCTTTGTCCCCGGGAGAAGGCTGTTTGCTTTCAATAATAGACAGGGTTAAATCCCATAAGCGATTTAAAAATCTAAAAGCGCCCTCAACGGCTCTATCATTCCATTCGGCGTCTTTCTCCGGCGGAGCAATAAAGAGGGTGTAAAGCCGAACGGTATCTGCGCCATACTTTTTTATTAAACCATCCGGACTGACCACATTTCCTTTCGACTTAGACATCTTGGCCCCATCCTTAACTATCATCCCCTGGGTAAACAGTTTCTGAAATGGTTCTTTAAAGCTGACCATATCCATATCGTAGAGAACCTTGATAATAAACCTCGAATACAAAAGATGCAAAATGGCGTGTTCTACCCCGCCGATATACTGGTCAACCGGCAGCCAGCGGTTTACTAACTTCTGGTCAAAAGCCTTTGCGTTATCCATGGGCGAGAGATATCGCAGATAATACCATGAAGAATCAACGAATGTATCCATAGTATCACTTTCTCGCGTGGCTTTTCTTCTACATTTGGGGCATTTTGTATTTATGAACTTCTTTACATATTTTAATGGCGATTCTCCGGTGGGCTTAAATTCAACATTTTCCGGTAAGCGCACGGGCAAGTCCTTCACCGGCACAGGAACTATCCCGCAATGCTCACAATAAATAATGGGTATAGGCGCCCCCCAATATCTCTGGCGCGAAATTAACCAGTCTCTTATTTTAAACTGAACATGCCTTCTGCCGATTTTCTTATTTTTCATCCAATCGGCAATTTTTTCTTTCGCCTCAACCGAACTTAACCCATTAAACTGAGATGAATTAACCAAAACCCCCTCTTCCTCAAAGGCGGCATGGGGCAATCTAACGTTCTGCCCTTCTTTGGGTTTAATAACTTCTTTTATGGGTAATTTATATTTCTTGGCAAATTCA
The DNA here is from genome assembly GCA_964443705.1 of uncultured Planctomycetia bacterium. Taxonomy (GTDB): domain Bacteria; phylum Omnitrophota; class Gorgyraeia; order DAOVKU01; family DAOVKU01; genus DAOVKU01. The sequence continues at coordinate 9,575 of CAYUDR010000039.1, forward strand.
AAATCACGCTGGTCGTGGGCGGGAACAGCCATAACTGCACCGGTTCCATATTCAACTAAAACATAATTAGCAATCCACAAAGGAATTTTCTCATTATTTACAGGATTTATAACATATTTACCAATAAAAATACCGTCCTTTGGCGTTTGGACAGCAAAACGCTCAATTTTACTCTCGCGCCTCACCTTTTTAATAAAGGCCTCTATCTTCTTTTTGTTGTCTATATCCTTGATTAATTCCGGCACTAGAGGATGTTCGGGTGCAAGCACCATATAAGTTGCGCCGAAAATAGTATCCACTCTGGTAGTAAAACACTTTATTGTCCCAGCGCCTCTTTCTAATTTAAAATCGATTTCCACCCCCTCGCTTCTTCCTATCCAGTTTTTTTGCATTATCCTCACGCGCTCGGGCCATTTATTCAATACTTCCAAATCATCGAGTAGCCTCTGGGCATAAGCGGTTATTTTAAAAAACCACTGCTCTAGTTCTTTTTCTTCAACTTGAGTATCGCAACGCTCACATTTTCCGTTTATAACCTGCTCGTTGGCCAGAACTGTTTTGCAGTTCGGGCACCAATTAACGGGGGCTTTTTTCTTATAAGCCAATCCTTTTTCATATAATTTAAGAAAAAGCCATTGCGTCCATTTATAATATTCGGGAACGCAGGAATTTATTTCTCTTTCCCAATCATACACAACACCCCACTCATTCATCTGTGATTTCATCCTTTTGATATTATTAAAAGTAGAAATTTTTGGATGAACCTTCCCCGCAATAGCTGCATTTTCTGCCGGCAGACCAAATGCATCCCAGCCCATGGGTGTAAGCACATTAAAACCGCAATTTATTTTGTATCTGGCGACTGCATCTCCAATAATATAATTTCTGCCGTGGCCAACATGGAGAGAAGCCGAGGGATAAGGAAACATCATTAAGCAATAATGTTTCGGTTTTTTGGATGTGGGATCCATTTTAAAAAGTTTTGAGGTGAGCCAATACTTCTGCCACTTTGGTTCAATTTTTGAAAAAGGATATTTTTCTTTTTCCATAATTTCCTCTTAATTTGCTTATAATAACAGAAAATTGGTT
>CAYUDR010000040.1:0-10401 GCA_964443705.1 uncultured Planctomycetia bacterium
TCGTTTTTATGTAGATGTAGACGTTTTTAGAGATAGTACCCTACGCATACATTACGAAAAAAAAGGCGAAACATGGGTAAATTATGAAAATGAATTGATTGAGAAATATAAAGGAAGAGGATAATTGAAGGAAAAAATGGAAAAAAGGAATCTTTTCAGTACAATAAGTAAAAAACCTATTCGGGAATTTATAGAGAATTTAAAAATAAACGCAGAAAAGTTTAATTTTGGAATTCGGTATGTATTTGATATGAAAGAAGAATATAAAAAACACAATGTTGATATAGATGACGATTTTAAGCTTTATCAAATTGTGGTGTGTAACTTTAGAAGGTCATATAAATCTATAAGAGAGAACGTAGAAAGAGCGGCTGTATTGTTGCAACCTAAGCAGATAATAGCTTTTGTTAAAGAGGGCAAAACCGCTATAAATTATTTACCTTTTACTAAAGAGTTTATTAAACAAGCATTACCCCAGGATGATGAGTTTCACAGTGGCCTTTCTGAGAGTTGCCAAAGGATTATAGAATTAATTGAAGTATCGAAATAGGGAAAAGAAAAGGGGACAAAGTATTGTTACCAAGATTGGGGATAAGGGATACACTTACCTATATTCTGGTGATAAATTGCCTAAGGATGATTTAAGGCTTGAAGCGATAGGAACGATGGATGAGCTTGGTTCTTTTTTAGGCATGGCTAAAAGTTTAGTTGAGGATAAAAGTGGGAAAAATATTTTAGAAAGGATTCAAAGAGATTTATTTATTTTGGAAACTCAAATTTCCGGGCTAGGTTCTAAAAAATTAAAGAGAAGGGTTACTTCCAAGAATATACAGTACTTAGAACAAAGAATCAAAGAATTAGAAAAGAGGTTTCTCTTTAAAGATTTTGTATTACCCGGGGATAATCTGGTTTCTTCCGTCTTGCATGTTGCCCGCACTATCGCCAGGCGTCTGGAGAGAAGAGTAGTAGCATTAAGAAATAAAGAGAAGTTTAAAAACAAAAATATTATAGTTTATTTAAATAGACTGTCAGATTTAATATTTTTATTGGCTTGTCGATATAGTTAAATCAAGGAGCCAATAGCTTTAGCGGCTGAGGCGTGTTTTAAAAAATTTTATTATACGTAAACCCTGTTAGAGAATTTCGCTTTCTAACGGGTTGTGCTGAGGTAATTTTAAACCATTGTTAGCTTCAAGTGGTAATGATTATTGATTAAAATCGATGGTCTTCTCTAATTGGGTAAATGTGCTTATGAAAGACGATGTTAAAAAATGGATAGAGGAAGATGGGCAGAAATTCTTAACGGAGATTGGCGCAAAAAAGGGCCAATTTGTGTTAGATTTTGGTTGCGGAGTTGGTCATTATACAATCCCTGCATCCAAGACGGTAGGCAGAAACGGCAAGGTATATGCATTAGATAAAAACAAAAAAACCTTGGATGAATTGGAAAGAATAATAAAAGAAGACAGTATAAAAAATATTGAATTGATAAATAAGAAATTAAAAATTCCTTTGAACAAAGCTTCTTTGGATGTGGTTTTGTGCTACGATGTAATTCATTATGAAAGCAAAGAGCAAAGAAAAACCATTTACAGCGAAGTTTATAGGGTTTTAAAAAACAAAGGCCTTTTTTCTGTTTATCCAAAACACTACAAGGAAGATTTCCCCTCAAATCAATTAGCCAACATGGGATTAGAAGATATTATAGAGGAAGTAGAACAATCAGGTTTTGTGCTCGGAGACAAAATCTCGAAAACCCTTTTACACGACGAACATTACAATAAAGGATATGTATTAAATTTCAGGAGGTGTTAATATGCCGTGGGTAAGTGAGGAGAAGTGTGTCGGATGTGGGATTTGTGTAGAGGAATGTCCGGTAGAGGCAATTTTAATGGAGGATGAGAAAGCGAAGATAGATATGAGTAAATGCATTCATTGCGGTACTTGCCATAGCGTATGTCCGCAAGAAGCAGTGAGGCATGATAGTGAAAAAATACCCGAAGACGTAAAGACAAATGTAGAAATGACCAAGAGATTTATGGAACTTTGCGCGAGATATCTTGGCGATATTAAAGAAAAGAATAAATGCTTAAAGCGAATGATAAAACATTTTAACAAAGAAAAGATTGTTGCAGAGAAAGTAGGGGAACAATTGGAATTACTTAAAAAAGAAATGGGTGCATAGGAAAAAGGAGGCGGATGTGTGCCTTTCAAAGGTTTATTTAAAAAAAGAGCTAAAGATGATCTTTTAATGAGGAATGTCCCCAAAGTTAGGAATTAAAAAGAATTATAGAATTTAAAGTTGAAGAATAATTCTGAAAGGCTGTTGAAAATGAGTGTTCGGTATCCGGGAACAAAAGTGGAGGTAAAGGGATTGGTCGCCAGATATTATGATGCCTTCATGAATGTCATTACCTTAGGTAAATACCCTTCATTTATAGAAGAGTCTATTAGATTGATGAAAATTAGGCCAGAGGATAGAATTATCGATTTTGGCGTTGGTACCGGCAGGAATGCTCGTTTAATGTTGAAGTATATTTCTCCGAAGGGTGAATTAGTGGGAGTTGATATCTCAAAGGTAATGATCTCCCAGTTCAAAAAGAAATGTGCCCATTTCCCCAATGCTAAGATAATCAATGCCCGAATTGATGAGCCTTTATTTTTTAAAGAAGACTTCGATAAGATATTTATTTCTTTTGTCTTGCATGGATTCCCTCAGAATGCCAGAGAAACAATTATAGATAATGCCTACAAGGCATTAAAGGACAATGGAGAATTTCATATTTTGGATTGGAATGAATTCGATTTAAAGACTCTTCCTTTTTACCAGCGGACTTTTTTTAGTTTTATAGAATGTCCTTATTGTTTTGATTTTATTGAAAAAGATTGGAAGAAGATATTGGCAGAGAAAGGATTCAACAATTTTAAGGAGCATTTTTTCTTTACTAAATTTATAAGGTTGCTCAAAGCGAAAAAGATAAGCTCTTAGTGAAAACTAATATTGAAAAACGGATTTAATAAAAATTATTAAAAATTTAAAATGAGCGCTAAATAACGGCTGACTTCTGGCTTGGAGAGATGATTAATAAGATAAGTTTTGAAGGGCATAGTATTGTCTCTTGTGGTATATTGAGAGGCGAGTTAGATTATTTGAATAAGGAAGGTTTTTTAAACGTCGATAAGATTCTGTATACTGCACCCGGTTTGCATGAAAATCCTCGTGAGCTTGAAAAACAGTTTAAAAGGCAACTTGGTAAGGCAAAAAAGATTTCGCCAAAGGTTATAGTGGTTTATGGAAACAGATGTTATATTAATGTTAAAAATCCGTCAAGAGATATAAACAAGTTGATTCAGGAGGAAGATAATTATATTACAAGGATTAAAGCGAAAAACTGTATTGATATGCTTACCAGTTTAGATGAGAGAAAAAAAATAAGTAAAGGGCAAAAAGTTTATTGGCTTTCTCCCGGGTGGTTGGAATATTGGAAAATAATTTTTAAGGATTGGGACCGGGGGAAGGCAAATGAAACTTTTCCCCAGCACGAAAAGGCAATTTTAATAGATCCTTTGGGTATATTTGATAGATATTTAACCAATTCTCCCGAGAAAATTCTTGAATTTTCGGATTGGATGCGGCTTAATATAGAACCTTACAGAATTTCACTGGAAAGGTTAAAACATTTATTGTTGAATGAGGTTTTTTAGGATGAGGCAGAGTTGGAAGCTTTAGAAGAAGAGCTCAGCACGAAAAAAGGAGAGTAGCCAAAATGCCCATAATGGAAATTAGCATAGTGCCTTTGGGAAGCAAGACAGCGTCTGTTAGTAAATATATAGTGAGGGCAATAAAAGTGTTGGAGGAAGAAAAGGATATAAAATATAAGTTAACTTCTATGGGAACAATAATAGAAGCGGATTCGCTGAAAACACTATTTAATATAGCAAACAAGATGCATAATAGTGTGTTGGCAACTGATATAGAAAGAGTGGTAACCACAATAAAAATTGATGACCGAAGGGATAAAAAATTAACAATGAGAGGAAAATTAAAATCGGTACGGAATAAATAAAAGCTTGAGTCTTCGTTCCAAAAGGGGAGCCAGACTTCCCTTCTTGGACGATTTTAGAATTAGTTTACTGAACAAAGAATTTTTTTGGCTTTTTGTGGTCTCCTTTAACTTGCGGCAGAGCCAGCATGAGAAGAAGACGCGCCTGTGCTGTTATTAAATGTCCAGCTAAAATAGCCCCGGTTTTTTCCATAGTAGCCCCGCCGCCCATATCAGCATAGACAGGCAAAACGTTACCATGATAAACACGGGTTGTTATAACTACAGGAATTCCCTTGCTGATTGCGTACCGGATTGCCTTAAACATATTAGCATTAACATTTCCCGCGCCCACTGCTTCAATGAGTATTACGGTGAAAGGTATTTGCACTTACTGCTATTCTTCCACGATTACGCTACGGCGTGCAGACAGATGCACTACTGAGCCTTAGAAAAACTATCTTGCCTGTGTCTCTTTATTATAGTATCCTGTTAATGTAAATTTTGTTCTATGAAAATAACCAGCATTTTGGGTTTTCTCAAGGTGTCCGGAGCCTTTAAAAAAAAGGAGAGAAAATGAAGATTTCCGAGGAAAAACGTTATGAACATCTTAGTCCCTTTCAGCTCAAGAATAAGCTTATTCAGATGACCCAGACTGATCATGAGCGGATGATGCTAAATGCCGGACGGGGGAATCCCAACTGGGTGGCTACTATTCCCCGCGAGGGATTCTTTTTGTTCGGTTTCTTTGCCCTGGAGGAATCTAAAAGGGCTTTTAACCGGCCGGGTTTCGGCGGGCCACCGAACAAAAAAGGAATTGCCCGGAGGTTTGAGAAATTCTTAACCAAAAAAAATAATACTCTGGGGGGAAAGTTTCTTGGTGAGGCTTTTGCTTGTGTCCGGGACGAGTTAAAGATTGATGCTGATGACTTTATCGAGGAGATGGTTGATGCTATCCTGGGAGACCATTATCCTACCCCTAACCGTACACTTGTCTGTGTGGAAAAGATTATCCGGAAATATCTGGCCCAGACCATGTGCGCCGGCAAGCCGCCGAGGGGAAAATTTGATCTTTTTCCCACCGAGGGGGGAACGGCGGCCATGACTTATATCTTTAACAGTCTCAGGGAAAACAAACTTTTGCATAAGGGAGATAAAATTGCCCTGGGGACTCCTATTTTTACTCCTTATTTGGAGATTCCCTTGCTAAACGACTACCAGTTAGTGGAGCTGGAGGTAAAACAGGATGAAAACGCTGACTGGCAGTATCCTGATGCAGAAATTGAGAAGTTGGCTGACCCGGCAGTGAAGGCCTTCTTTTTAGTTAATCCTTCCAATCCTACCTCGGTAAGCGTCCAGCCCAGCACCCTTGAAAAAATTAGTAAACTGGTACACAGCCGGCGCCAGGATATCATTATCCTTACCGATGATGTCTACGGGACCTTTGTCAACGGGTTCCGGTCGTTTGCCGCCATGGCTCCGCTTAATACGATTTTAGTCTATTCTTATTCCAAATATTTTGGGGCCACTGGCTGGCGATTAGGAGTGATTGCCATCCACGAAGACAATGTTTTTGATAAGAAAATTGCTGCTTTGCCGGAAAAAGATAGGAACCAACTGCGCCAGCGCTACGGTACACTGACACTTGATCCCGACAAGATGAAACTCATTGACCGCCTGGTGGCCGACAGTCGAACCGTTGCCCTTAACCATACCGCCGGTTTATCTACTCCCCAACAGGTTTTGATGGTTTTCTTTTCACTGGCCTTCTTGATTGATAAAAAAGGAAAGTACCAAGAGGCTGCCCAGGATATCATTGGTAAAAGGTTTAAAACTCTCTATAAAGCGGTGGGTATTCCTCATCCAGAGAATTCCTACGATGCCCACTACTACGCTACTATTGATATTCCCAAACTGGCCAAAACCCGCTATAGCCGGGAGTTTGCCGATTACCTTGTTAAGCACTTTGAGCGTATTGATTTTGTTATGAGGCTGGCGGAAGAGAAAGGAATAGTGCTTCTGGACGGAGGTGGATTTGATGCTCCTAATATGTCGGTGCGGGTTTCTTTGGCCAACCTGCCGGATGAGGCCTACGAAACTATCGGTAAGGCCATTAGCGAACTACTGGAAGAATACCATAATTACTGGCAGTCTAAGGAGAAATAATCATGGAACAAATTATTGACCTTTGCCGCAGTTATCCCCAGATTGTTGTTTTTTTGGCTATTGCCCTGGGTTATTTTGTGGGCAAGCTCAAGTTTTTCGGTTTCAGCATTGGCTCTACCGCCGGTGTCCTGCTTGTTGCCCTTCTCCTGGGACAAATGAATATTAAAGTCCCCGGCCTTTTAAAGGCGGTAGGTTTTGCTCTTTTTATCTTTGCCATAGGCTACAAGGTAGGGCCGCAGTTTTTTGGTGCCTTGAAGAAAGAGGGCCTTAATTATATTTGGATCTCGCTGGTGGTGGCTGTGGTTGGCTTAGCCACGGCTATTTTCTTGGGGAAATTTTTGGGTTTTGATAAGGGGACTACCGCCGGTCTTCTCGGCGGGGCCATGACCCAATCATCAGTTATTGGTACCGCCGAAGGGGCCATTGATCAATTGTCTATTTCCTCGGCCAAGAAAACTCTCCTGGATAGCCATGTGGCCATTGCTTATGCTATAACCTACATTTTTGGTGTAGCGGGCCTTGTTGTGTTTTTTAAAATAATTCCCCGCTTAATGGGAATAAACCTCAAGGAAGAAGCCCGGAAGCTGGAGGAAGAGATGTCTGGTGGATCGAGTGGCCCGGGGAGCCCGGAGCTTTTCTCCTGGTATAAACAGCTAAACCTGCGGGCCTATCGCTTGACGAATAAAAAAACAATTGGGAAAACAGTAAAGGAACTGGAGGCAAGCTTTGGTGCCAGGGTGAGTGTGGAGAAGATAAAGCGCGGCGGCCAGATCTTTAACTACCAGCCGGATACAGTTCTTGAATCCGGGGATGTGCTAGCTCTTGTTGGGCCGCGTAAGCAGTTTCTTGAGGCAGAGGCACTCCTTGGCCCGGAGGTGGATGACCGAGGTGTAGAGGATATAATTGGGGAAATTGTGGGTATTTGTGTTCTCCAGCGGGAAGTGGTGGGCAAAACCCTGGGAGAGATTAGCCAAAAATATGGTCATGGTTGTTTCTTGAAAAAGATTACCCGCCAGGGACACGAGCTGCCTCTTGCCCGAAATATAGTGGTCCACAAATGCGACGTCCTTCAGGTGGCCGGGTCCCAGAAGGATGTAGAAAAATTTATCCAATACTTGGGGTACCCGGAACGCCCCACGGCGATGACCGATTTGATTATGGTTGGGGCCGGTTGCGTTTTGGGTACTTTGCTGGGTTTGATTGCCGTGCCGATTTTTGGAATATCCCTAACCCTGGGAGTGGGCGGTGGTGTCCTTGTTTCGGGATTGGTCTTCGGCTGGCTCAGGGCAGTTCATCCTACCTTTGGCCAAATTCCTAGCGGGGCCCAGTGGATTTTTACCGACCTAGGCTTGAATCTTTTTATTGCTTGCGTGGGGCTGACGGCCGGCCCCCAGGCTGTCCAGGCTTTAAAGACAACAGGCCTGTCTTTATTCTTCGCTGGAGTTGTCTTGACACTTACCCCCCATATTGTGGGCTTGCTCTTTGGCCGCTGGGTCCTTAAACTAAATCCTGTTTTGCTTCTGGGGGCTTTAACTGGTGCGGGGACGGTGACCCCCGCCCTAAACGCCCTGAAAGAGGAGGCGGACAGTGCTATGCCGGCTCTAGGTTACACCGTGCCCTATGCTTTCGGTAATCTTATTCTTACTGTTTGGGGAACGGTGATTATCTATATAATGTAGTTTTGGAGCCAGGACATAGCCATGCCGGATGTGCATAGCTTAAAAAAATTTAAATCCACAAACAAATTTTGCTTGTAATGCATTGTTTTAAAAAGTATAATTTAGCAAGGGAGGAGAATTAAGTTAATTTCCAAAAGCGCATTCTAAAGGGACATAAAATGTTTGATTTATCAAAAAAGAGACACAGATTGAGAATTGTGATTCCGTCCTACCCGGCATTTAATATTTATTCTCGTATTGCTAATAAAACTACTGCTCTGGGGCCGGTATGCGTGGCCAGTGCTGTAAATGAAATGGAGGGATGGGATGTTGAGGTTATTGATGAAAATAACCTTCGAAGATATGGGCCCAGAAACGATTCAGGCGGCACCGACCATGAGTTTTTACAACAACAAAGGCCTGCAGATGTTGTTGGCTTTTATGGCGGGTTAACAAGTACTGTGCCAAGGCTTTATGAAATAGCCCGTTTTTATAAGAATAAGGGAGTTGTGACTATCGCCGGTGGTCAGCATTTTATCGGAGATAATATACATGAGGGCTTAAAGTCTTCTATTGACTATGTGGTTATTGGCGAAGGAGAAGAAACTATTAAAGAATTACTAGTTGCCATAGAGGACAAGAGAGATATAAGTAAGGTGAAGGGTGTTGCCTATTTAGACAATGGGCAGATTATTCTTACTCCAGAAAGAGAACCTCTGGTGGATTTTGATAAGTTACCCGTGCCTGATTTTTCCTTAGTGCGCTACGCTAAGATTAAACTTTATCCCGTTGGGAGGATACGGGGTTGCGGCATGGATTGTGAATTTTGCACCGTGAAGGGCAAGCCCAGATATGCTTCTCCCGAGCGACAGCTTGAATGTATTAGCAGTCTTGTAGAGACAAAAGATGCCAGGCATTTTTTTATCGTTGACGATCTTTTTGGGCAACAGCGGGATGAGACAATAAGATTTTGTAATATGCTTAAAGACTACCAAAAGAACATAGGCAGAAGACTGGATATAACCGTTCAGATAAGATTGGATAAAGCTAAAGATGCCGAATTGCTTTCAGCAATGCGCCAAGCGGGCATTAACACCCTGGCCATTGGCTTTGAGTCACCCATTGAAGAAGAATTAAAAGCCATGAAAAAACGTGTTAGAGCCCAAGACATGATAGCTCTTGCAAGAACATATCATAAATTTGGTTTTTTGGTTCATGGCATGTTTATTTTTGGTTACCCCTTAAAGGAAAGTATGAGTTTTAAGATGCCAATAAAGGAACGCATTAAGCGTTTCAGGAATTTTATCAAGAAAGCCAAAATTGATACAGTGCAGGTTTTACTGCCTGTTCCTTTGCCGGGGACAGAATTAAGGAACAGACTGCAGGAGCAAAATAGGATTTACTCAACCCGGGATGTGGGTTGGGAATATTATGATGGCAATTTTCCTCTCTTTGAGCCAGATGAGCCTCTGACGGCTATCGGGATGCAGGTTTCCATCAATAAAATTATGGGTAAGTTTTATCAGTTTAAATATATGTTTCTACTGGGCCTGCATGTTTTTTCTTTTCCGGCCCTGGTTTTCTCCCTGCATAATATTAAAGCAGGATGGAGGAAATGGTATCGGCCCTGGCGTAATAACCTGGCTCGCTTCGGTGGTTGGATTGTTATGAAAGGGTGGACTTCAGAATTTAAAAAGGGTAAGTTTTTACAAAAATTGCAAAAAGCAAAAGGGCACCTTGCAACTATAAATCATATTAAGTAAAATTATTTGTTGGTTCTTCTTTGGCAATTATCTGCCCTTAGGCGAAGCACTATCGTCTCCCCCGTTTTTTAACTATAAATAGATTATTTCTTCTAAGCACCCCTAGCCATAGCACGAGCCGAACCCGCAATGGCATTTTTGTGTAATTACGATAGGCCATTTTATTAAGTAGGTCCTCAATTTTAAGGGTTTCTTCATATCCGAAAGGGTTCGCTAATATTACCCTGGTTTTTTGTTTATCAATTCCTATTATGATTTCGTAGTGCATGTTCAAATTGGGTTTGTCAAAGTCGTTTAGGGTTGAGCATATAATGGGGACGGGCATACCGGCCCGAATTTGTTTAAGAATAATTTCGGCGATTATGTTTGAGGGCGGATTCTCTAATTTTATTAAGCAATCAGGTAAGCACCGTTTAAATATTTTAACAAATTCCCATGGAGGTGTGCCGCCCACTGTTTTATAAAATGGTCCTTTTGGAATTTGATTCTCTTTTATTGATTCCCCCAAAAAGGTACTTACCATGCTAAGGGTTGCATACCCGCAGGTGTGGGGGGTAAGCTGCTTGTAAATGGGAAAATTTTCTAACTTGATCACTTTTTCTCCAGTTGATAATAGAAGTTTTTTAATTCTACTACATTATACTAAATAATTGTATTTTATAAAGCAGAAAAGTTCAATGATAATGTAATAAACTCTGTTGCCTTTTAGCAATTCATATATAGGCAAATATAACAAATTCTCGCTTTGAGCAATTTTTTTAACGTAAAGGT
>CAYUDR010000041.1:0-10235 GCA_964443705.1 uncultured Planctomycetia bacterium
TTGAGTTAAAGTTTTATTATCAAAACTGGTAAGCAAAGTCACGGCTATTATCAACGGTCTTTTTTTTCCAAAAGATTTGGCCGCTCTCACGGCCTCAAACATCATCTTAAAACCTCCCAGGGCATGAATATTAAACATAAAAATATCTTCTTTAGTCAGAAGAGCCGAGGCCCTGGAAATCGTATTCGGAATATCAAACAATTTCAAGTCGAGGAAGATTTTGGCTCCCCGGTTTTTGATAATTTTAACAATTTTCCAGTCACATTTAAGAAACAGTTGATAGCCGACTTTAAAAATTTTAACCGCCGGATAAAGAACATCAAGCAGCTCACAGGCGCCCTTTAAAGAATCAACGTCCAAGGCAACAATCAATTTTTCTTTCATTTAATAATTAAACCTCCAATTAAATCCCCGGGGGAATTTAAATTATGTTTTTTCAGGTATTTTTCTATTTCCTTAATAACCCTGATTAAAACTTCGGGTTCTAAAAATACAGCTGTGCCGATCTGAATAAGAGTAGCGCCACACAACATAAATTCTATTGCATCTTCGGCAGAGGCAATCCCTCCCACGCCGATAATAGGAATATTTACTACCTGCGCTACCTGCCAGACCATCCTGAGTGCTATGGGTTTTATAGCCGGGCCGCTTAAACCGCCTGTAACCGATTTTAGCTTTGGAATCTTTTCTTCAATATCGACTGCCATAGCCAGTGGTGTATTTATAATGGTAAGTGCATCTGCCCCGGCACGCTCTGCGGCCTTAGCCGAAAGAGTTATATCTGTTACATTTGGGGTAAGCTTTACAAATATCGGTAATTTGGATTCTTTTTTAACCTTTTTTACAAGAGAATATAAAATTTTTTCATCCTGACCAAAATGCAAAACCTGCGAACTGCCTCCCGCCTTATCTTTTATATTAGGACAGGAAAGATTCAGTTCAATGGCACAAATACCATCCTCCCTGCTAAGCTGTCTGGTCAATTCTATATATTCTTCCTCTTTAACGCCGGCAATGCTGACAATTATGTTGGTATTAATCTTTTTTAAAAAGTTAAGTTTTTCTCTTAAAAAGGAACCTAATCCTTCGTTTTGAAGTCCTATTGAATTTAACATACCACTTTCCACTTCACAAATCCTGGGCGGAGGATTTCCGGAAGTCGGTTTTAAAGTGATACTTTTAGTTACAATCCCGCCTATTTTCTCAACATCAACAAGTTCTTTATATTCCTCTCCATAACCAAAGGTTCCGGAAGCGGCTATAACCTGATTTTTGAATTTAATTTTAGCAACTTCGACTTTAAGGTTCATAAAATTATCTCATCTCCCCTAAAAACAGGCCCATCTTTACAGGCCATTTTATATCCATGCCTGGTATTTACAGCACAACCTAAACAAGCCCCTACCCCGCAGGCAAATATTTCCTCGACAGAAACCTGGCAATCCATATTTAAATTTTTAGCCAACTTTATTAATGCCTTTAGCATGGAATTGGGCCCACATCCAAAAATTATACTTGTTTTCCTAAAAGAGGGGCTTTGCTCAAGAAATCCCTGAAGGAGTTGTATTACCAAACCTTTTTTTCCGTGAGTCCCATCTTCGGTGCAAACTAAAACTTTAATGCCCATCTGCCTGAATTCAGTCTCCAGGAGAAGATTATTTTTGGACCTGGCACCAAGAAAAGAAAAAGTTTCAACCGGAAAATCAGTTTTTTTTATATATTGAGCTAAAGAAAAAAGAGGCGCAACGCCCATCCCCCCGGCTACAAGTAAACTATTTTTTTCAGGGTCAATTTCAAAACCATTACCAAGCGGACCGAGTATATCCAGGTTCTTGCCTTTTTTATAGCTGGATAAAATTTTTGTCCCTGGCCCTATTATTTTGTAAAGTATCTGAAAACTATCACCGTTTATAATGCTATGAATGCTGAAAGGACGCCGTAAGAACGGCCGAGGGGCTTTACTTTCTATGCGCACATGAATAAACTGCCCAGGTCTATAATGGCTCACAATATACTCAGAGTCTATATCCATCAGGAAATAATCCGGCCCTATTTCTTTATTCTCTAAAATTTTTGCTTTCAGCTTTTTCATAAATTTTTATTGTTTCCTCTTTTTTTTCTTGCCTCATCCCCTTAGCCTATAGACAAATAGATATCTTCTGAACTTAAAAGAAGGTTGACTGTTTTTCTTGTTTTTCATCAAGGGAAGAAAAAATTTCAATTTTTCCATATTCTCCGTCATAACCAGGATGTATTTTTACTTCATTATTTCTGACACGCAAAACACCGGTGGCAATCTTCTCAGTTGCTTGCCCTCTTAAATCTTCCTCACCTACTTTCAAAAGAATATTCAGCTCGTTTCCAAAGTTTTTGATAAGTTCATCGTATTCAATCTGCACCGCTTTTGTGCCTACTCCAACTCCCTTGGCCTCTGCGATTATCTCAATGAGTGGTATTAAATTTTTAAAAGGGACAAATTTTTCTTTTGTAAAACCCTCATTCCTATCGCTCAAATCTTCAACGCGGTGCATAACTCCAACAGTTATTTTGCGATGGCAGCGAGGACACAAATTATTATTTTTCCTGGATTCCACAGGTGCAAGGCAAATATTGCATTTTCTGTGACCGTCAAAGTGATATTTTCCTTCCTGTGGAAAAAATTCAATAGTATATAAAAATTTAGACCTATCTTTTTCCTTCAAGGTATTTTTGATTTCGGTATAATTTAAAGACAAGTCAAAAACATTGGCTTCGCGCCCTATCTTTGGCGGAGAATGGGCATCTGAATTAGAAATAAGAGCATAATTATCCAATTTCGACAGGCGCCAGTTCATGGCCGGGTCGCTGCTTAAACCGGTTTCCAGCGCAAAAACTTCTTCGGTATAATCTTTAAAACATTCTTCTATGCTATTAAAACCGGAATTGGCTCCAAAAAGCGAAAAATGCGGAGTCCAGACGTGAGCCGGAACAATAAAATTTAAAGGGTTTATATTAATGATGTCTTTTAACATCTGTGCTGCTTCAAGACGAAGCATGGGGCGCCCGTCCGCACAAAGGTTGCCATAATCGGATAATAATTTATTTATTGCCTCGACGCTCTTAAAATCAGGGGCGAAGATAATATTATGTATCTGGTGTGCCTTATTCCCACGGTAAAATATATTACAAACCTCGCAGGTTAAAATAAAAAAAGTTTCGCCATAATAATATATGCCCTGTGTGAAAGGTTCCAAATTCTTTTTCAACTCCAAAAGCCAGAGAGGGTGGGTAAAATCACCTGTTCCAAGTAACTGGATGCCTTTTTTTCTGGCACTTAAATTCAGGTGTTCTATATCCATCTGGGGGCTTGTGGCCCGGCTATATTTTGAATGAATATGAAAATCAGCTATAATTTCCACGGCTCTACTTTCCTGAAAAGCTCCGGTACCTTAAAAGTATAATTCTAATGTACCGGGTATAACGGCATTCACTTTGATTTTTTCCTTAGGGATTTCTTTTAATAACCGGTTGCAAATTACACATCGGGAAAACATCCTGAACCTATCGACCTTTAAGCCTAAAGCTTCAATTACTTCTTTAAGCTGTTGTTTATAATTAGTGGATTTTATAAAGAGGACCTTGCGGCTGGTGGGTTTCGATAGTTTTAAATTTCTTGTCAGGATCATCCTGTCTTCTCGTAGGCTCTTTAAAAATAAATCTGATTTCTTGACAGTTACATAATAAACTACATCATAACCCAAAATTCTCCAGCCACTTAGAGGAGCAGCCTAATTCCGTAGTAGCAATAAACTTCAGGGTCATTTTTGGTTTTTGATACTTTTAAAGTAACAGCTCTGGGCCTTTTTTAATTTTTTCTGGGCGATATAATCATAAGCTGTATCGGGATAATTTTCTATAATTTTTTCATAATAATCTATGGCGCTTTTATAATCTCTTATCAGATATAATAAATTAGCTTCATTAAGCCAGTTTTCAGCGGTGTTTTTATCATCTCCTTTTAATAGTGGATAATCCCCCGGCTGTTTGATTTTTCTGAGACTTTTAAATTTCGAGCCTTGCGTTACCCACATAAAGTAACGTCTCCGCGCAACCTTAAGTTTCTTTTGTGAAGCATCAGCATAAACCGAATCAGGATAATTTTCTATGATTTTTTCATAATAATCCATGGCAAACCCATAATCTCTCACCTGGTATAACAAATTAGCCATCGCGAACCAGTCATGAGCATTTTCCATATCAGCTTTTTTTAAAACCTGATAGTCCTTCTGCGTTGCGCAACCAAAATTAAACAAAACAAAAACTATGACTGAAATTAATACCAGGCGATTCTTCATACTATCCTCCTTTAATAAGTCCGCCCAGGCGGACGAATTAAACCCGCCTTAGGCGGGTAAATGATAAGACCGAATTTGACCTCTTTTCAAAAACAACTTCCCTCCTATAATTACTTCAGACACACGCCCAATTAATTCTTCTCCTATGAAAGGTGAATTTTTACTCTTTGATTCTATGTCTTTTTTAGTAAAAGTCCATTTAGTTTCAGGTTCAAAAATCGTAATATCCGCATCGCTGCCTATTTCAAGACTGCCTTTCTTCAAATTTAATATAATCGCGGGAGCAACGGTAAATTTTTTAATCAAATCTCCTAAAGTTAATACCTTGGTTCTAACGAGTTCTCTGATAGAAATGCCCAAAGCTGTCTGGAGGCCTATCATTCCAAAAGGCGCATATTCAAACTCAACGTCTTTTTCAGCTTCGGCATGCGGGGCGTGGTCCGTAACTATACAATCAATTGTGCCATCTGCCAACCCTCTCTTTATTGCCTTTATGTCTTGGAGGCTACGCAGGGGCGGCTTAACTTTAAAATTGGTATTAAAAGTATTGACAACCTCATCGCTAAAAGTAAAGTAATGGGGGCAGGTTTCACAAGTAACCGCTATTTTTTCCTTTTTGGCTTCCCTTATCAAATCAACTGACTCCCTGCAGCTGACATGCGCGAAATGAACTCTGGCTCCCGTCAACTTCGCCAATTGAATATCCCTAGCCACCATGACGCTTTCTGATTGAGCAGGTATACCTCTAAATCCTAACTTGGTAGAAGTCCAGCCCTCATTTACGCAAGCACCGGCACTTAAATCAGTATCTTCACAGTGAGAAATAATGACTCTATTTAGCATCTTGGCATATTCAAAAGCCCTGCGGGCAATGTGGCTATCTTTAATACAATGGCCATCGTCAGAAAAAGCCACTGCACCCGCTCCCTTGAGGTCAGCTAAGTCAGCCAAGTTCTCACCCTTCAAGTTCATGGTCACCGCTCCTATACAAAAAATATTTACCGGAGATTCTTTTTTGCTTTCTGAATAGACAAATTCTATAACGCCCTGATTATCTGCCGGCGGCTCTGTATTAGCCATGGCAACCAAGGAAGTAAAACCGCCTTTTAAAGCCGCCTTTGAAGCGGTAAAAAAAGTTTCTTCATCTTCTCGCCCGGGTTCTCTTAAGTGAGTATGCATATCTATTAAACCAGCTGTCAATATTTTACCTTTTGCTTCTAAAACTTTAGTTGTCTTGGGTACACTTATACTCTTTTTTATGTTGACAATCTTACCTTTTTTAACAAATACATCAAGATAGTCGCTTATATTTTGCTTAACATCAATAACTTTTGCGCCTTTAATCAAAAGACCCATAGTTTTTAACCTTCCCTGCCTAACAACAGGTATAAAACCGCCATTCTTACAGCTATGCCGTTAGTTACTTGGTCCAGTATAACAGAATATTTACCGTCAGCAATATCTGGAGAAAGTTCAATGCCGCGGTTAATTGGGCCCGGGTGCATTATTAATACATCTTTCCCGGCTATTTTCAACTTTTCTTTGTCTACGCCAAAAGTGGCCCTATATTCACGAAGAGAAGGAAATAGATTGGATCTCTGTCTCTCAAGCTGCATCCTTAAAAAAATTAAAACATCAGCATCTCTCAAGGCTTCATCTAATACATTTGTCTTTTTAACACCAAAATTTTCGATAAATGGCGGCATAAGAGTCCGCGGGCCGCAAACAGTAACTTCGGCGCCCATTTTTTTCAATCCCCATATATCAGAACGGGCTACCCGCGAATGGGCGATATCTCCGATAATACTAACTTTAAGACCTTTTATGCGACCTTTCTTCTCTCTAATGGTAAATAAATCCAGGAGTGCCTGGGTTGGGTGTTCGTGAGCGCCATCACCGGCATTAATAACCGAGGGTTTAATCAGTTTGGCCAGAATATGAGGTGCCCCCACGCAGGAATGCCTTACGATAATAGCATCTACCTTCATGGCCTCTATATTGCGGGCTGTATCTTTAAAGGTTTCCCCCTTTAAAGTAGAACTGGAATCAGAAGTTATACTAACCACATCTGCACTCAGGCGCTTTGCGGCTAATTCAAAAGAGGTCCTGGTTCTGGTAGAAATTTCGAAAAATAAACTGACAACTGTCTGACCGCGCAATGTGGGAACTTTTTTAATGGGCCTGGTAGAAATTTCTTTAAAAACCGAAGACGTATCTAAAATCAATTTAATCTCTTCGGCAGTTAAGTCTTCGAGCCCAAGAAGGTCCTTTTTCTTCCAGTTATTCATCGCCCTTATTCTCTCCCACAATAACCTGGTCTATACTGTCAACTTCGGTTAATTTTACTTCTATAATCTCTTTTAAAGAAGTGGGAACATTTTTGCCAACGTAATCTGCCCTAATAGGTAATTCACGATGGCCTCTATCAATCAAAATAGCCAGCTGTATATTTCTAGGACGCCCAAAGTCAACCAGGGCATCCATGGCGCACCTGATAGTGCGGCCGGTAAATAAAACATCATCCACGACTACGATTTTTTTATCATCTATACTAAAATCTATTTCTGTTTTACGCATAATGGGCTGTCTGGCTATAGCCGTAAGGTCATCTCTGTAAAGAGTGATATCAAGAATACCCACCGGTAATTTACTTTTTTCAATTTGTTTTATATAAGAGGCTAATCTGCAAGCCAGATAGGCTCCTTTGTTTCTAATGCCTATTATAGCCAAATCATGAGTATCTTTATTTCTTTCTAAGATCTCATGGCTAATTCTTTTCAGAGCCCTATCTATGGCCAGGTGATCCATTATTACTCTAATGTCTTTTAATTCCATTTTTCATAACCTTAAATTACTCTTATTAGATAAAAAAATAACCCACCCATATTTTTTATGAGTGAGTCACCTTGCATTTGCTCTATGCCTATCAACGCCCATCCTTCTCCCTTACCAGCCTCTCTGAGCCGATTTAAAGGTTCTCTAATTTTAATTAAGAGTATCATAAAGTTGGAAATTTGTCAAGTCTTTTTTGCCAATACCACAAAGAAACAATCAAGCAGCTTTATCAGGAGCCAACTTCTGTCTCATAAATAGCCCTGGTTGGACAGGCTTTGACGCATTTACCACAGGCAATACACTTGGAATAATCAATGATAGCTTTAAAATTTTCTATTTTAATAGCATCTACCGGACAAGCTTTGACGCATTTACCACAGGCAATACAACCAGCCTTACACATCTTTCTGGTAATTGCCGGGCCCTGGGTAGAATTACAGCCAACTACAATTAACTTCCGCATATCTTTCTTTAAAACTACGAGGTCAATCAATCCTCTGGGACAAGCTTTCACGCATAACCCACAACCGATACATTTACTGAGATTAATCTGGGGCCTGCCTTCTATCATCTTTATAGCAGAGACAGAACAAACTTTAACACAATCACCCAGACCAAGACAACCATCAAAACAGCTAAAACCTGAAGAGCCAAGATTATCTGCCGCCAAACAAGTTTTAAGGCCGCGGTAATCAACTATTCTTGTCTTTTGCGACTCATGGGCGTTGCATTTTAAGAGGACCTTAGGTGTATTTTTCGCGCCGTTGGAACTTTTGCCGAGAATTTTTTCAAGTTGCCCGGTCACATTAGCTCCTCCCGCCTTACAATCGTCAACCGGTGCTTTGCCCTCCATAACATCCCTGGCAAAACTTTCACAACTGGCATAGCCGCAAGCACCACAGTTCAATCCAGGTAAAACTTCTAAGATTTTCTTTAATCTGGGATCTTCCTCGACTTTTAACTTGCGGTAGGCAAGGCTTAAACCAATAGCTAAAAATCCTCCAAGCCCCACCATAACCATTACCGATATTAATAATAAATTCAAATTCTTCATCTTGCGTACTATCTCTTGCTCTTACATCATCCCGCTAAATCCCATAAAGGCCAAAGCTAAAAAGCCGGCTATAATCAAAGTTATACCTGCTCCTCTTAGGACCTGAGGGATATCCGCCAGCTCCAACTCCTCTCTTATGCCTGCCATAAGTGCCAGGGCCAAAGTAAAGCCACAACCGGCGCCAAAGCCAAAAAAGAGACTCTGTATTAAACTATAATTTCTTAGAACCAGAAAAAGCGCGCTAAAAAGAATAGCGCAATTACTGGTTATTAAAGGCAGATAAATACCCAGACTCTTATGCAAATTGGGACTTATTTTTTTTATTACCATTTCTACCAGCTGAACCAAAGACGCAATTACAATTATAAAAGTAACATATTGTAAAAAGGGAAGGCCAAAGCGCTTTAAAATAAAAGTATTTATCAGCCACACTGCTGGGGCTGTTATAGTCATAACAAAAGTCGTGGCAAATCCCATGCCAATAGCTGAATCAATCCTGCCGGACACTCCCAGAAAAGGACATATTCCTAAGAAATATTTAAGGACAAAATTGTTAATAAGAACAGCGGAAATAAAAATTAATACAACTTCTTTCAATTTTCAGCACCTTCCAGTCTTTTTGCTTCTAAAACTTTCGTAATTTTATTTATAACGCCAATCAAAATACCAAGCGTCAAAAAAGCACCCGGAGGCAGGAGCATTATGGTCCAGGTCTGGAAACCTGAACCTAAAACTTGCTGGTTAAAAATAGTGCCTGTGCCTAATATTTCACGCACGCTTCCAAGAAGCACTAAGGCACAGGTAAAACCCATTCCCATCCCCAACGCATCACTTATAGAATTAATCACAGGATTTTTAGAAGCAAAGGCTTCCTGTCGCCCAAGTATAATACAGTTAACAATTATTAACGGCACATAAGGCCCGAGTTCCTGGCGTATTTGTGGAAAATTGGCTTTTAGAAATAAATCCACCACGGTTACAAAGGTGGCGATAATAATAACAAAGCTTGGAATTCTTACCTGACTAGGAATAAACTTCCTGAAAGAAGAAACTATAGTGCTTGAACAAATCAGGGTAAAACCAGTTGCTATGCCCATGGTCAAACCATTAAAGGCGGCATTGGTTACGGCTAGCGTAGGGCACATTCCAAGCAACATCCTGAAAACAGGATTTTGTTTCCAGAGACCTTTAATAAAATCAGAAAATATTCCCTTAGTCTTCATCTTGCCTCGTATTTAGGATTAAAACTCCTTTTATCCACAGGGACAGACCTTCCTAATTCCTTTGAAGGAAGGGTCTTATCTCATTCATTTTAGTATTGATAATATCAACTACTGCCTGAGATGAAATAGTTGCACCGGTAACAGCCTGGATAACCGTTTCTTTATCTCCCTTCTCCGGGGGCCCTTTGCTTAATTTTAAAACAGATGAAGCATCTTTAAACTGTTTTTTAAATTCACCTTTGGTAATTTTATCTCCTAAACCGGGAGTCTCTACGCTTTCCAGAATTTCTATACCTTTAATCAGAGTCAAATCTGTATTCATTACCACCAAAACCTTTATTAAATCCTGATAGCCGGGCCCTTCTGCTATAAAAGCCAATCCAGCAACTTCGCCATCTTCGTCCTTGCATTTATAGAGTGTGTAAGAGTTAACCTTAACTTCATCAACCTGTTTTGTTTGCGGTAAAATGGAAAGAATGGCTTTTTCTATTTTTTGCTTTTGTTGATATTTAATTTTTTCCTTGGTAACAGAATAAACACTGGCCAGTATCCCTCCTGAAATGGCAGTAATTATCATGAGGGCCAGAACTATTTTTAGAAATCCTAAGACAGGTTTTACTTGCTTATTAATTTCCATTTTAAGCTCCAAAAGGCTTGGGGATAGTATATTTATTTATTAAAGGCGTAGCGGCGTTCATAATAAGAATTGAGTACATAACGCCTTCCGGCAAGCCACCGAAAATTCTTATAACCATAACTATTATACCTGCGCTCATGCCAAAAATAAAG
>CAYUDR010000042.1:0-9976 GCA_964443705.1 uncultured Planctomycetia bacterium
AGCGGCCTTAATTTATCAACAATTTCTTTAACCCCTTTCTTTCTCTCTTCTTTGGGAACAAGCCTTACATTAAAACCTCCTATATTTGAGCCCTCCTGCCCCATTCCACCCATGCCAATGCCGCTATAGCCCCACCTGGCATACATAGTCTTTTTTTCCGGCACTTCCCTGTCAATTACATCTTCTACAGCTCTTACTACTTTGCCTGTCTCTTCAAGTCTTGTCCCTACCGGCAATTCTACAGTTCCTCCTAATATACTAGAGTCGACTTCCGACATAAATCTTGTGCCCATTAGCGGCACCAATAACAAACTGAATAATAATATTAAAAAACCGCCAAAGATAACAGTTTTTCTATGAGAAAGAGACCATCTTAAAAAATCCCTGTAACCCAGTTCTATTTTTTCAAACCATTGTTTACTTAAAAAATAAAATTTTTCTATAAATTTTTTGCCTGCATGCTTTTCTTTTTTTATTTCACTGGCTTGCGCCAAGGCAGAGCCAAGAGGTTGAATATGCAAGAACTTGGCGCTTAACATGGGAATTAGAGTGAGGGCTGTAAAGAGAGAAGCCAATAGTGTCAGGCATATAACAAAAGCCATTTCTTTAAACATAATGCCTGTAATTCCCTTAACAAAAACAATTGGGACAAATATAGCAATGGTGGTAAGAGTTGAGGCGGTAATTGCCCTTCCTACCTCAGTAACACCGAAGATAGCCGCTTCCCGCGGCCTCTGCCCCCTTTCTCTATGCCGGCAGATATTGTCTATGGCAACAACAGCCGCATCTACCACCATGCCCATGGCAATAGCAAGGCTTGAAACAGATAACATGTTTAAGGTGTAACCACCCATATAAAGAAAGAAAAAAGCGATAATTAATGAGGTGGGGATAGATACAGCTACAATAAGCCCCGCCCTTAAACTGCGCAGGAAAAAGAATATAACTAAAATAACCAAAATGCCGCCCACAAATAACGCATCTCTTAAATTGCCAATAGAACCTTTAATGAACTCAGCAAAATCCCTGGCTACGACTATATCTACATCCGAAGGCAAAGTTTTTTTTAGTTCTTCTAATTTCTTAAATACCCTTTCTACTACCTGGACTGTATTTGCCCCTGATTGCTTTTGTATTACAACTATAAGGCCGCGCTTTCTATTCATCTCCACTTCTTGAGTTTTTTCTTTAAAGTCGTCCCTTATTGTGGCTACATCTTTAAGATAAACTGTTGCGCCACTTTCTGTGGTCATCAAGACTATCTTGCCAATTTCATCTACCTCGATTTCCTCCGGTGTGCGGATGATATAATCCTTAACCCCCGTCTTTATGTGCCCTCCCGGAATATCTAAGTTTTCCTTTCTTAGGGCGTTTATTATCTGATTTGCTGATAAATGGTAGGCCTCTAAGCGGGCGCTGTCTAACTCAACCAAAATCTGTCTTATGTTGCCACCATGTATAGGAACGGCTGCTACGCCCGGAACCGTTTTTAGGGGATCGCAAATTCTCTCATCAATTAAATCATAAAGTATGGGGTAACTTTCATCGGCTGTTACTCCTAAAACAAGAATTGGTATCATGGAAAGGTCAAATTTTAATATTCTGGGCCTGTCTACGTCATCCGGCAGATGCCTGGCTGTCAAATCCACCATATCTCTTACGTCATTAGCTGCTTCATCTAAATTCGTGCCCCAGTCAAATTTAAGGGTTATGGCTGATATGCCTTCCACGGAAGTGGATTCAATTCTATCTAAATCCTTTACAGTAGCCAGACTATCTTCTAAAATTTTAGTTATCTTAGACTCTACTTCTTCAGGGCCCGCTCCTGAATAGGTAGTTATAACACTTATACTTGGTATTTCTATCTCAGGCATAAGGTCAAGCCCCAATTGAGAAAGGGCAACTAAGCCCAGGATAATCATAGCCAGGAAAATCATGGTGGTAGTTACAGGATGTTTTACTCCAAATTGCGGAAGATTCATTTTTTCCTCATTTCATTCGGTAGTCAACAGCCAATAGACCATAGTAAAATCTTTTCTGTGGACTTCTCGACTGCTTGTGCCCTCCGAGGTATAAGGGTATTGGGGTATGGACTATGGACTCTCAATTATTTTTACCGCATCGCCTTCTTTGAGGCGGGTATTGCCCATTGTAATTATAATCTCACCTTCATCAAGTCCGTTTATTACTTCAAATTTATTATTTTCAACAATGCCTGTTTCTATGGTTTGCCGGCGGACAGTATTGTCAGGTTTGACCACAAAAACGTAACTCAAACTACCTACTTTTATTATGGCATCTCTGGGAATAATCAAAACGTCTCTTTTTTCTTCTATTAATATTTTAATGCGGGCGAACATCCCGGGCCTGAGCCTATAATCATCGTTAGAAATTTTAATTTCAACCAAAGCTGTGCGGGAAGCCAAATCTACAACCGGGCTCACCCTGTCTATGACTCCTTTAAAAGCTTCATCCCCATAGGCATCGACGGAAACCTGAGCACTTTGCCCTTTTTTAACTCTTGGCAAATCCCTTTCTACTATATTAACTCTGACCGCTACTGTATTCATATTAACTACCGAACAAATCGGAGTCTGGGGAGAAACACTAGTACCGGCATCGATATAAACATTACCTACAATGCCGTCAATGGGTGCTTCTACCGGCGCCTTATTAAATTCAAATCCTATTTCATCCCTATCGACATAAGCCAAAACATCGCCTTCTTTTACTATGTCTCCCTCCCTGGCAACCTCCTGCATAATCTTACCTGATACTTTAGGATAAACAATGGCTTCATCCTCGGCCTTTATATCGCCGACATAAAATAAAGTTTCATTTAAATTCCCGCGCTGTACTTTTATGGCGCTAACCGGCATCCTGATTGTTTTTTCACGAGGCTTTCTACCACAACCGGCCACAGAAGAGAGAAAACAGAAAACAGAAAACAGAAGTATAATTAAAATTAACTTTGATATTCTCATGGCTCCTCCAATATCACATTATTCTTAACTAAAGTTAAGCCCTGGGCTTTTTCTAACTCAATAATAGCTATATTATAATCAATTAGCGATTTTACATAATCGAGCTCTGCCCGTGATAACTTATTTTGATAATCAAGCATGTCGTGTGTACTGACATAACCGGCAGCGTATCGTTCTTTCTGCGCCTCGTAATTGAGTCTTTCTCTTTCTCTGGCAATGGTAGCAACTTCAACCTGACGCTGCTGGATACCTACATCCCTCACTTTTTCTCTTATGTCTAAAACAATTTTTTGTCCTAACCTGTCAAAAGCAATCCAGGCCTGAGTCTTTTCTAATTTTCTCTGGTCGTAGCGGGCGCGGTCATCTGAGCCCCAGGGATAGCTAACTTTAACACCGACACTCCAGTCTTTATATTTGTTATCAATTATATTTAAGGCATCTTTATATTTCGGGCCCAGGCCATCTCCCCCGTAACCGCCTACAAAATTCACGGTTGGCAAAAGGGCGTTTCTGGCTACCTTTACTTTGATGTCCCGGTTCTCTAAATCTATTTTTGCCGCATGATAATCGGGCCTATATTCAAAAGCCACTTCAATGGCCTGCGCCAAATCTATTTCCTGAATAATAAACTTCGGCTTATCTATCAATTCCAGGCTGGCATTCCAAACTTCAGGGTCATCTACCAGATTGGTGATGTATTTTAAATCATCCTCCGCTGTCTCAACATCAAATTCGCTGGTAATCACGGCTTTTTCCCTTTCAGCAACCGCTGCTTCCGTTTCCAGCAAAGCCACTGAACTCACCAGGCCTTTGAGATATCGGGCTTTATTCACTTTCAATAACTTTTGGGTGCGTTCTAAATATAACTTAGCTATTGCGTACTGCTCAAGATAATAAATATAATCATAATAAACAGCTTGGGTTTTAGTTATAGTATCCATAACCATATCCTTAAAATCGTCCCGGGACATCTCTTTAGTATTCTGGCTAATAATAATATCAGCCCTGTTAACCAGTATTCCAAAACCTCTAAAAAGCGGCTGGGTTATGGTTATCTTCGGCTCTGCAGTATAATAAGGGTTCAGTTTTTCATAAAAGCTAGAGGCGTTGCTCTTGTATTTCTTATTTAAAAAATCTATATCATATTCGGTGCCGGTAACAATTTTCCCTCCTACTCCGACGTTAAAATCCGTGGTTCGCGAGGTGGCAACAGTCGGGGTGAAATATTCTGAAAACTGAGAAATGTTTTTGGTATCTTTTATGTCGTAATCAAGCCTGAAGGTCGGTTCAAATTCTGCTCCGGCTATTTTTACATCATCTGCCCTGAGCTTTGGTTTGATGCGCTCTATTTTAACCTCTGAATTATTTTTTAAGCTGTAAGCAACGCAGTCAATGAGGCCAATTCTTAAAACCCTCTCGCTCTTAGCGGATTCTATAAAAGCCTGTTTGTCAAAACCTTCCCTTTCAGTTGGCGAGGGTGGACGCTGCCCCATGGCAAAACCTATCTGAACTATACTAAAAATGAAAACTAAACTTAAACAAAATATTTTCTTAATCATCTGATTTTATCTCTAATAAAATTTTCTTAAACTTTTTTTGATTTTTCAATAGCTTCAACAATTTTTTTTATTAAGCGCACATACTTGAGACGCTCGGAAGGTGTAAGATAGACAAAAATCTGGCTCCAGCGCTTTCTGATAACTTTTTGAAGATCCTTGACTATTCTCTCTCCCTTGGGCCTTAAACTAATAACAATACAACGTCTGTCTTCCAAGCTTGCTGTACGTTCCACATATCTCTGTTTTACCATGCGTTCTATGATGCCGCTCACAGTAGGAGCAGAGACGCCCAGGGCTTTGGCCAGTGTGCCGACCTTGCTTTCTCCTGTTCCATAAAGATTCATCAGGATAACAATTTGAGCGTGTGTTATGTGTGCATGTTTGAAAATACCGGTTTCGATTCCTTTCATAAGCCTGGGAATCAATTTAGACATCTCATCAGCAATCTTATTAGCAGAACTAGAATTATTTAGCATACCTAAATATTAGCATACCTAACTAATTTTGTCAAGAAAAAACCTGTTCACCATAAGTGGACAGGTTTGCCTATTCCCGCCCGTCTGGCGGGCGGGAATAGGTAGATATTTTTATTCTTTAGTAGTTAATTCCCGCTTTCTATGCAGGAGCGCATGGGCATAACGAGAAGTTAAACTACCCATTTTCTCTTTAGTTTTTTTAAGTGCCTCTTCGATTTCTTCAGGCGTCATTTTATTTATCTTCTTCTGGCGCTTTTTTTTCTTCCCACCTGCCGCAGGTGCGGGCTTTTTCTCTTCGGCTGATGCAGCTTTCTTTTCCTCGGCCGGCTTCTCCCTGGCCGCCTCCGGTTTGGCTTGCGGCTGTGGCTTGACTTCTTTGGACGGTTCTTCCTTGGCCTGAGGCTTCTCTTGAGATTTTTCCTGAGGCAAATCTTGAGCTTTGGCCTCTGGTGACGGCTTTACTTGTTCTGCCTGCTGTGGCTGCTTTTGCGCTTCCTGGGCCAGCTTTTTTTCTTCCGGCCGAGTCTGTTCCTTTTTTTCTTCTGTCATAGCTTTATGCTCCTTTAATAAATTATTTAACTGTTTAACTGTTTTTGATAATAACATAAAGGAGCTCTTAAATCAAATGTTTTTATGACTGTGCGATGGCAAAGCCATCGCACAGTTAAAAATCTAATTATTAAATTAAAACTCGTGCGTCATACCAATAGTTATTCTATAATCAGGGGAGCCGTTGGTAAGGCCGGCGGCAACACCAAAATCTAAAACTGTGCCAATGGGCAGTTCATAAGTGGCTCCTACCAGTATATCAACCGGGTCCTCTTCATCGATATCTTGAGTAGCAATTTCTGCGTAAATTTCACTTACCAGGGTAATCTGTTCATTAACTGAAAACTCCCCGGCCAGACTTAAGTTTACTAGGTCAAAGTCCTGTTCTTCTGCAACATCCCCTGTAGCATTATGGCCCACATTTCCGTGCAGGGTTACTCGTCCTATTTCTTTAGTGGCAATGAAGTTTGCTACAAAATCGACCTCGCCGGTACCCAATCCCTTCTCACTGTTTCCGGTAGTAGTCTTTCCACCAAGGGTTACTGCTAAAGCCGGGAATTTATCGGTTTCATCAACAAATCTTAATTTAAATCTTACTTCCACATCCCCAATGCCATCTACATTATTTCCCTCATTAACATTCAACCACATGTAGGGAGTCTCCACTCCCAGATCTAATCTATCCCAGATTATGCCGGTAGTCAAATTCAGGATAACTGCATTTTCTTTATCATCGTTGGGCTGTTTAGCATATTCCCAGCCCAGCTCAAGCTCCACACGTCCCGGCTCTACTGTGCCGGTATCATCGGTGCATAGGGGGCGGCCTGCTAAGGCTACACCGCTAAAATCAAACACTACTGCAAAAATAATAGTCAAAAGCAAAATGCTATTTTTCACACTCAATCTCCTTTCCTTTTATTAAAAACCTTTTCTTTGTTTGAAATATACAACTATGTTAGAAGTGTCTAACTTCTAAAACAAAAAAAATCAGGCCAAAAATTTAGTCTTTTGTTTTATCTGCCTAATCTTGCATCTTAGCCGCTTGCCGGTTTTAAAATAATGGTCAAAACTCTTTAACCAATCAGGCCTATCGTGGTCAGGACAAGTTTCCACAAACTCTATAAATTTTGTTAATTTCTTAAATGTCTGTGGACTAATTGAGTGTTCCATCTTGCAGGCATCTTCTGCGGCTATCTTGTGGTCAATATCTAAAACCTCGGCTAGAAATTTAAGAAGCATCTCATGCTTTTTTTGTACGCCTTCGGCTAACTTTTTTCCTTCGGATGTAAGTTCTGCATAGCCATAACGCTCATGAACAACAAGTCCATTTTTTGAAAGGTTATTTAAAGCAGAATTAACACTGGATGCTTCTACGTTTAATAAGCGGCTTATATCCCTAACCCTGGCTATGCCTTTCTCTTTCCTAAGAAGAGCGATGGCCTCTAAATAATCCTCCATATTGGAACTTAATTTTTTATTCTTTTTCATAATAACTTATAGCTAATGTTAGATTGGTTCTAATTTGTTAGATGATTCTAACAAAATTTGATTTGTTTGTCAAGTCTTTTTTTGTTAAAGCTTATTCTTCTTTGTAGGCGTTGGCGGTCTTAAGATTTTAAAAGGAGCAAAGATTTTTTGAATATTATTTAAAAATAAAAGGTACTCATCAATTGTTGAATTCCGGGTTTGGTTTTTGCTTTTTGCAAAGCGAAAATGCGCCCTTCTTTCTGTACTTTTTGCATCTTCAAGCATTTCTTCTTTTTCTTTACTACTGAGCATTTTTAATTTCCTTTAGTAAAAAGGGGACAGACACCTTTTTTTCTGTTCTATCCAGCCTCCTCTAAATATTCACCTGCTTTATAAGAACTTCGCACATAGGGAGCGCTTTTTACATGAAGAAATCCCAATTGTATAGCCCTTTTCTTATAATAGATAAATTTCTCCGGGCTAATATATTCTTTTACTGGAAAATGACTTAAACTGGGAGAAAGATATTGACCTATACTTAAAAAATCACAACCCGCCTGGCGAAGGTCATAGAAAACTTCCAAAACTTCATCTTCTTTTTCGCCCAGGCCCAGCATAAGCCCTGATTTGGTAAAAATACGACTATCCATTTTCCTGACAATTCCTATGACTTCTAAGGAACGACGATAAATTGCCATAGGACGTATCGAATCATACAAGCTGGGTACGGTTTCTACGTTATGATTAATAATTTCCGGCTTTGCATCTACTACAACTTTAATAGCCTCATAATTTAACTGAAAATCAGGAATGAGAACTTCAATTGTAGCAGAAGCTGATTTTTTACGAATAGAGGAAATTGTCCTGACAAAAATCTCAGCTCCCCCTAAAGGCAAATCATCCCTTGTGACACTTGTAATCACAACATGTCTTAAATTAAGCCGTTTGACTGCCTGGGCTACACGCTCCGGTTCTCCTGAATCAACTTCGCCGGGCTCTCCTTTTTTTATGCCGCAAAATCTACAATTTCTGGTGCAAACCTCACCTAAAATCATAAATGTTGCCTCACCCCTCGAAAAGCACTCACCAATATTAGGGCAACTTGCCTGTTGGCAGACGGTGTTTAACTTTAAGTCATTAAGTAATGCCCGCATCTGATAACATTCCTTAAGATTAATTTTCTTATTAAGCCATACTGGCTTACTTGTTTTAGAGACTATCATCTTTTCCCGTTCTAATACTGCGAAAATTATCGCTTTAGTAATTGCGGAGATACAATACTATTTCTTGGCTTTAATACATAAGTATCGTGTCTCCCCGATTTGCTTCTTGCGAAAATTATCGATTTGATGCAGATTCCATTCTAAACTACAGTATTTTTCTTCTTTTAATTGGCGAAATAACTTTTTTTCTTCAAATATTAAAACTTCTTCTTGCAAATTGACAGAAAAAGTCTCTTCAAAGGAGTTTCTAAGGATATTTTTTAATTCCAAAAATTCTATTCCTCTGCCTAAAACTTTCTTCAAAGAACAGACATTATTCTTTAACTCTCGGGGTTTTTCTTTTAAGAATGGAGTAATTGCATCTATGTCAGATTCTAATGGAATAGAACCATGCTGAAATATTATATCCTTTCTTCTTCTCTGAGCATTGCCTCCTATCTTCCGCCCTTCAATTACAATATCATAATCCTCATTAGAGGCAAAGCAAAAGTGAGAAAATTCTCTTAAGTTCTTTTTTGATAAATCCGCATCCTTGGCAAACGCCGCATTTAAACCTAATTTTTTATATGCGTTGATAATAAATGAACATAAGATTTTAAAAGAGTTCTTAACATCATCTGTTCCCAGATCTTTATTCGAACATACCAGGCTATAAGTTAACTCCTGATCATGAAAAATTACCCCTCCCCCGGTTATTCTTCTTACAAAAGGTATATTTTCTTCTATACACTTAGCCGCATCCAGTACCTGTTCCGGATTTTGAAAGTAGCCGAAAGAGAATGCCGGCGGCCGCCATTCATATATTCTCAAAGTAGGCGGGATTTCTCTTTGAGAATAAGCAATCAACATTGCTTCATCTATAGCCATATTGGCGTAGGCATCTGTGGCACCTGTTTCCAAAAATCGCCAGCTATTTTTCATTTTTCCATCTTAAATCAAGGTCTCTTGCTGCTTTTGTTTCATCAAGTCTTTTTACAGGCATGGTCTCGGGAGCATCTTTCAATTTCTGGGGGTTGGTCTTAGCAATTTTAGCAATTTCTTTCATCACTTCTATAAACTTATCAAGAGTCTCTTTAGATTCCGTCTCTGTAGGTTCAACCATTAAGGCTTCCTTTACAATTAGAGGAAAATATATTGTGGGCGGGTGAATACCTTTATCTATTAAATATTTAGCAATATCTAAGGCGCTAACTCCCACATTCTTTTGGTCTGTAGCAGAAAATACGCACTCGTGCATACAAATTCTATCATATGGGAGCTTAAAATATTTCTTAAGAAGAACGCGGCAATAGTTCGCATTAAGGACGGAGAATTCGGCAACTTCAACCAACCCTGATTTGCCTAAGAGCATTATATAGGCATAGGTTTTTAAAATTACCGCAAAATTTCCATAAAAAGGAGCAATAAATCCTATTGAGTGTTGTTTATGATAATCTAAGGCAAAGTTGCCATCTGAGCGCTTAATTACCCTGGGGACAGGTAAGAATTCTACCAATTTCTTACTCACCCCTACAGGCCCGGCCCCGGGGCCTCCTCCTCCGTGAGGAGTAGAAAATGTCTTATGAAGATTTAAGTGAACGATATCAAAGCCCAAATCTGCCGGCCTTGCCTTTCCTAAAATAGCATTAAGATTTGCGCCATCATAATACACAAGCGCTCCCGCTTTATGGGCAGCATCACAAATCTCCTTTATTTGAGGGTTAAATATCCCTAAGGTA
>CAYUDR010000043.1:0-9933 GCA_964443705.1 uncultured Planctomycetia bacterium
AGCCACGACCCGATACCAAAATACTCGGAGCCAATACCATCGGCTGAAAAACCTCTCCTGAGTTCCATAAAAACATAAAAAGCCATTAACAAAATGGAAAGGCCCCATACTGTATTAAGGTAAATCCGGCTCCACAGGCGCTTCCGAAGAATTCCTATGCCCCCCATTATAAACAATATGCCAAATACAAGCGCCAGAAAAAGATAAACAAAATCTGAGGGAGTTTTATTCATGTCGAATGAATAAAATACTATATACAAACCTATAGTAAGAAGCCAGAATTCAATAAATCCGCCTATTATCATATCTATAACACCTATCGCACGTAGTATAAAAGCAATAGTAGGTTTTCCCATTTTATCCTCCCCTTTCTTTTAAATACCACACCTCTACTAAACTATACTTCAAAAACAAAACCTAACCCTATCCGCTAAACCAAACTGAGAAGCAAACTTCGTAGCATTGCTTGGTTGAGGACAGTCCTCAACCACTATTGTGTCCCCTGATTTAGGGGAAGCATTCTATAAATATTGGCTTTGCGGTCAGAATAATCAGGAGGCGTGGGCTTATCCCTGGTAACTTCAATTACCCCCTTCGCCTCTAACTCTAATAACCCCAACGAAATGGTAGTATCACTTATGCCATATAATTTTGACATATCCTTTTGGCTGCGAAACCAAAAGGGGTATCGAGTAGAACGAGCTGCTTCATATAAACAAACTAAATACATATACTTTGCCCGCATGGATAATTCTTTAGAATATCCGTATTCCCAATACTCAAAGGGAATTGTTATCAATGGCCTATTAGCCTCTTTTATATTATTAGCTTTTAGGATAATTTTACCTTTCTTGTAATCTATAAGGCCATATCTCCTGAGACGCTTAAGTGAGCGGTGCGTTCTCTCATAGAAATAGTGATGTTCATTGCGGTATTTCCCCAAATTATCCAGCGCTTCATATTCCATCTTTTTGGCTAAAGAGTCATAGTCAATGTCGAAAGACGATTTACCTGTCTCTTGCTGAAATTTGCATAATAACAAATAGAGGTCAAATTGTTTGAAAGCTTGGGTCTTAAGGAGTCTGCGGCCTGACTTCGAAGAAAGGAGAAAATCGCGGGAAATAGCAACGCCTTCTGTTTGCGGCAAAAACATATCCTTCTCCTGCAAAGGGATATTTTCAACATACCTCTTAAAATCAATGGCATCCTGGGCAGAATCTTCAAAATAGGTGGCCTCGTAATTGTCCTCAATTGCCGCTCTTGACCAGTTAGCGCTGCCAATAAATGCATACCTATCATCAATGGCAACTCCCTTGATATGTAATAGATGCTCAGGTGTATCAAAATATACAGCTATATTATTTTCTCTTAACTTTTTATAGGCCAGGCGGCTCTCCTTTAACTTAGAATCTTCCAAAATAACTTTAACCTCCACCCCGCGCTTTTTAGCCTCAACTAAACCATTAACCAATTCATTAATCGGACCATCCCCTTCCGGCTCCAAGATAATAAAATACATCGCAACGGTAATTGAGTTTTCGGCTTGGGTTAGATGTTTGTGGAGAGCATTGTAATAATCTTTGCCAAAAAGGACATCGGCAGAAGAGCTCATGGGAAACAGCAAAGCTGTAAAGCAGATAAGAAATGGTAGAAGGACGTTTTTTATTCTTTTAAATCTCAATATTCAATTCCTCTATTATGCTCGGAAGCCGGACAGCCTGTCCCAGCTTCATCGTCGGGAACTACGATTGCCGAGGGAGGGAAATTAGTATCGTGTCCCCTGATTTTATACAATGTCAATACTTTAAAACTTTAAGCAACGTCCCTTTTCCCTCCATACCTTATCTACTTTTTCTAATTAGACCTTATCGGTTGGCGTCGCACAACGAAGTCTACTACCAATTAGTACACCAATTAATAATGTTACTGTTATAAGGATGATTCCTGCTATCCAAACCAAAATTGGTTGGCGCAAAAATAATACATTTATTGGAAATGATATGAGCCAAGCACTAATACCTACACACCAAGCATGGAGAAACGTTTTTTCTCTTTGACGTTTTGCCAAATGGGCAAAAACTAATATTGATGTTAATGATATAGCAACCGCCTGGCCGAGTGTAATCCATAAAGGCGCCACTTTACCTGCTGCTTGAAGAAATCCAACAATGAAACCAAATGGAAATGCTGCAACAGCAGTTGCTAAGAAAAGAATTCCAACATAGATAATAATTCGTTTCCAGTTCATATGCTACCTCCTTTTAGAAACAAGCATAGTACCTTTTTTAAAATTATACCCAAAAAAACCAAAAAATCTCAACTAAATTTTAAATCTCAAAAACAAAACCTAACCCTATCCGCTAAACCAAACTGAGAAGCAAACTTCGTAGCATTATACCTTAATTTCTGGCTATAATTGCGGTAATTACCATCATTGGTATAGCTATCTACCAATAATTTAACCTTCTCCCCTTCTATTCCCTCAAGTCCTTTTTTAAGGCTCTCTAAGACACCCCAGCGCTGGTTTAACCTGTCAATATAGATATGGTTTAAATCAAGATCCTTTAAACCACTAAAAACCTCTTCTAAATTAGCCTCTGTATCAGTAAACCCGGGTATCAAAGGCCCTAAAAAGACATAGATTTCTATGCCCTTTTGCTGGGCTTCCTTAAGGGTGTTTATCCTCTCCCGGGAGTCTGAAGCATTAGGTTCTAAGAGCCTTTTTAGCTCTGGGTTTAAGGTGGTAATGGTCATACCAAGGCTAGACTGCTTATTATGGGCCTCTAACAGGTCAAAATCACGCCTAATAAGCTTACTTTTGGTAAGTATAGAGATACTAAAGCCTGCTTCTAAGAGTAACTTAAGACAAGCCCTTGAAAGCTTATATTTTTCTTCTAAAGGCTGCCAGCCATCACAGACAGTGCTCATATATATTTCTTTAGGCAACTCTATTTTTTTAATTTGTTCTTTTAAGACTTCAGGGGCGTTTATTTTAACATCCACAAACTCACCCCAGTCTTCAGGCCTGTCTCTGAATTTCGTCATATAGCGGGCATAACAATAAAGACAGCGGTGAGAACAACCAACGTAGCAATTTAAGGTAAAATCGGAGAGTTTTGATTTATTGAGGATGGATTTAGCGTGGATTTCACGGACTTTTAACATACCTTCCACATACAAAAATACCTACTTCTTTTTCTTTTTCTTCCTCTTCTCCTTTCTGAAATACTCATCTAACTCTTCAGGGGTGGAGATAAGGATATCATACCAGTTGCCTTCTCGCTCACCACATTCCATGTGACTATGTTCCCTGCAAACTTCAGGGCGTCTTTCATAGATACTGCATCTATTATTTTTTAATAAATACCTGCATTTAGTTTCAAACAAAAGGTTCCATCTCTTATTGACAATATAGACCTTTACATGCTTAAAGAAAAGCTTCCATTTTAAATCTTCTATATCCCAGTTATCTTTAGGTTTTAGGATATCCATAGCCAGGTTCTTGCAACAGGCAGCATCGCATTTTTCAAGACAGATATTTCTTTTCTCTTTTTTCTTTCTCCTAACCATTTTCTTCCTTTTCTCAAGTACCTTGCTTCTCTTCTTTTAAAATATTTAAAAATACTTCTACAATCTTAGGGTCAAAGAAACTACCGGCGCCATCTCTTACAATTTTTATTGCTTCTTTCTTTGAATATGCCTTACGATAGGGCCTGTTAGAAATAAGGGCTTGATAAACATCCACTACAGCTACAATTCTGGCTCCCAGGGGTATTTCCTGTCCTCTTAAACCGCCACCATAGCCAAAACCATCATATCTTTCGTGATGATGAAGAATTATAGGCACAACATGTTTTAAGAAATGGACCTGCCTGACAATGTCAGCGCCAATTTCAGGATGTTTTTTGACTTCCTCCATCTCCTCTTTGGTTAACTTGCCGGGCTTAAGGAGTATTTCATCAGGTATACCTATTTTCCCTATATCATGTAACATGGCACCGTGTTTGATATCTTCTGTTTCTTCCTTGTTCAAATTAAGTTTTTGGGTTATCTGGGTGGCATATTCCGACATTTCTTCTGAGTGGCGTTCGGTATAGGCATCTCTGGCACCCACAGTCCTCGCCAAGGCATAAACCGACTCTATAACAGTCTGGTTCATCCTTCTGGATAAACTGGCAAATTTGCTTCTTAGGATTTCAGTGCGTTGCTTGGCGGCTTCCTCAATTATAGAACCGGGAATTTCACTTTGACCTATTTCATTATAAAGGCAAATTGAACCGGTCCCTTTTTCCTTGGCGTGCACCAGGGCTTTATCAGTATAATCTAAGAGTGCCGAAGAGGTCTTCATGCCGTCTTCCGAAAAACAAGCTATACCCATGCTAACATTTAAACTAACCTTAAATTTAGAAGCAATGCTCTTAAAGCTATGCTCTTTAATTGTTTTCTGAAGGCGTTTTGCAAAACGCCTTGCCCCCAGTCGGTCGGTATTGGTGAGAATAATAATAAACTCTTCTCCTCCAAAACGGCAGACAATATCGGTCTCACGGGCGTTGTCTGAGAGCAACCCGGCAAGTTGTCTTAAGACTTCGTCTCCAAACTGATGGCCGTAGGTGTCGTTTACGGATTTAAAATAATCTATATCTATCATTAAAAGCGATAAAGGAGTTAAGTAGCGCCTGGCAGCTGCAAATTCACTGGTTAGGCGTCGTTGCAGGTAGCGATAATTATATAATTGGGTCTGAAAATCTATTAGAGAAGAACGCTCGGCTTGTTTTTTTTCCTGTTCCAATTTTTTTAGTTCACTTACGTCTCTGAATATACCCTGAAGAACTTCTTTGTTTCCTATTTTTATCAAGCTGGCGCTTAAATGCACGGGGGTTATACTCCCGTTTTTAGAAACTACTTCCACGTCGTAGCTCTGTCTTGATTTTGCCTGAATGTCTTTTTTAAATATTTTTATGTAATATTCTTTTCTGTCTTTAGGATGAAGTTGAGCGTGATACATTTTTTTAATCTCTTCTTTTGTACGGCCAATCAGCTTTTGGGCCTGTTTATTGCCATCCAGCAGTATTCCGGTTTGAGGGTCGGCAATAAATATGGCGTCATTGGCATTTTCAAAAAGCTGCATATATCTTTCTTGAGATAGTTTTAATTTCTCGATTATTTTTTTTCTTTCTGTAACATTACGAACAACAATAAGAACTCCTGTTTGTTTTCCGTCTTCGATTAAAGGTGTGGCATTGCACTCTACCGGAATCACGTTTCCGTTACGGTGTTTTACTTCCACCTGTAAATCCAACACCTCTTCGTTTCTGATAGCTTTTTTAAAAGCACTCATTCCTAGCTTGAGAATTTCCTTAGGTAAATATTCAGTAAACATGGTGCCCTGAGATTGAGTAAGCGGGATATCCACCAATTTTTGGAGGGCAGGATTGGCATATATAATTTTGCCATCAAGGCCTAAAATTAAAACTCCGTCATTTAATTTATCAATTAGAAATTTATATAAAATCTCAGTCATTTTTCTAAATCCCCTATTTTTCTACCACTTTTAATGGATTTTTCTTGCTTTAAAATATCTTTTTCTGAGGTATACCTGTCTTTTTCTTTAATTAAAAGCCAGTTTTTGTTTTTGCCCCCTATTTTAGTCTGAATTAGCACAAAACCGCCTTTAAGTTTTTCGCCTTCAAGATTAAATTTCATTCTACCCTTTTTATATTGCTTTTCTATGTCCTCTTCTCCTATTGTTCTGTATTTTCCTGAATCCCAGATTAAGACTGCACCAGCACCGTATTCACCCTCAGGAATAACGCCTTCAAAGTTAATATAACTTAATGGATGGTCTTCCACAGCTACCGCCAGCCGCTTTTCCTGCGGGTTCATTGATGGGCTTTTGGGTATAGCCCAACTTTTTAAAACGTCTTCTATTTCCATCCGAAAATCATAATGAAGGTGGCTGGCCTGGTGTTTTTGCACAACAAACTTGCTCCTGTTATTTTGGTTAGGCATGATTATTTTTCAAAAACAATATTATTAATATATACAGTTCCTTTGCCGGAACCATTCGCAAAAAGTTCTCTCTCAAAATCTATGGCTATAGAAACTACTCTTTTTAAATCTAGATAAAACTCATCGAGTGGAATGCGTACTTTCTGCCAATCTGTGGTTATTTTCCCTTCTTTCAAATATTTGCCAATAGGTTTGGATTTTCTGCTTTGTCGTTTTTTGTCAAGATAAACATCAGACATGCTAACTACAAAATTCTCGGTGCCCTTCTCTCCTTTTACCCAGAGAGCTAGGTACTTATACTTACTGGCATCAAAATATGGCGTGTCTTCTGTTTTTAAAAGCGTATAATAACCACACCATCCCCCTTTATCATAAGGGCCGCCTGACATGACCCGATGATACTTCAAGAGAAGGACTTGTGTAATTTTGCCTCCTCTCTCTACATCTCTATATGAAAGAGAGACTTTTGAAGGAGGTTCTTCGTAAGCACTAAAATTGCCTCCCATTGAGTTTGTTTCGGTTGATGTGAAATCATCGATAATAAGTTTCTCTGGGTTTTCACCAAAACTTTTATTGCAAGCCAAAACCCAAACCAAAATTGATAAAATTAAAGTTATTTTTTTCATTTTCTTTCCTCTGGTTTATGTAATTTTAGATGTATAAAATTTAGTAGCCTCACTTCATCATCATCATTTATTTTAGTAAATTCAACAAATTCAATGCCAATATATAATTTATCAATAGGCAGATTATCTTCTTCTTCTTTAGAAGCAGACTTGATCCAGACAATCTTCCCCTTTGTTTTTATAGGTGGTTTTTCATCCGGAAGAAAAATTTCAAGGTTAACTTGAGTCTCAACAGGTAATTTTTTTGTAACGGGCACCATAATGCCACCGCCACTTACATTGACAGAGTCTACTTCATCTTCAAAACTGTATTTTTCAGTCTTTATCTTTGTTTTTAATTTAATGCCAACCCTTATACCTCGTCTTTTTTCATCCATACTTACCTCCCTTTGCGCCTAACAATGGACTTTGTAAAATAAGTCACATTATGAGCCGGTTCATACCCCATTTTTTTAAGCAGGCTTTTTGAAATAGAATTCTCTTTAAATATCAAGCCATCTATTCTCTTTGCGCCCAATTTGATAAGTTCTGCTTCCGCATAATTCATTAACTTCTTTGCAATTCCCCGTCGCCTGTATTCCTTCTTTATTGCCAATCGATGAAGGTATCCTTTTCTATAATCGTAGCTACCTATAATCACTCCCACTATTAGGCCTTTGTCTTCAGCTACTATATGAAGCTGGGGCATAAGCTCCAAGCTTTTTTTAATTGAATTAAAACTATCTGCCCCATCAATTTCAATCTTAAGACCACACTTTCTCCATAAACTAATAATTTCCTCGTAATCATTTATATTCATGCGGCGAATTGCAATTTCTTTTATTTCTTCTGTCATTTTATTTTTTATCTTTTAAAAATTTAGCATAAACACAAACTTTTTTTATATGTGGATATCTAATGGCCTCATCAATAGGAATACACCTGAATCTGTTTCCCTTAACCGTAATTCGATAACCCAACCTAAAAGGATATATGCGGCAATAATATTTTTCATTTCCCTTTTTCTCTAAATAAATGCATGGGTCCCCGTCTTCTGAGCCACAACACACGCCACAGTGTTTACAAAGGCCATCAAATTCTTCCTGGCTCATATGAAGAGGTTTTAACTTAAGCGACATTTCTCTTTGAAATTTTTATCTAAATCTTCAGAATTAAACTTTTTTATGAATCTATAGGTTAAGAAATAAAAAAGGGGTTCGTGTTTAAAACCCAGAGTCTGGTCAACAATAAGATGCCCCAATATACCAAGGGCAATGGCTATAGCCGGCCGCATAAAACCCACCAAAAAACCAACCAATACTATAACGCCTATCCATTCCCAGCCGTGTAAAAATATATAGACCTTTTTTGATTCCAAAAATTGGTGGCCAGCAAGGAACTTTTTTGCTTCGAGATTAGTTTTATATACTAAAAAATAATCAACTAAATGGTCTAAATCTATTAAAATACCGCTAAAAAAAGATAGGAGAGCTAATTTCCAGGACTTAAAAAAAATGTAGATAATGATAAAAACAAAAGAAGATACAATTAAATGACAACCCATATCTATAATTAAATGTAAATTTTGTTTTTTATTAAAAAACTTGTAATTTTCTTCTTTTTTTTTCATAACTTTATTATTTTACCAAACTTCCGCTTTTAACTTTTTTATCGGCAATAAGCAGTGATATTACACCTTCGTCTTGGGCCGCCAGCAACATGCCGTTACTCTCCTCCCCCCTGATAATAGCAGGGTCTAAATTGTTAACTATAACAATATCCCTATTAACCAATTCTTCTTTAGCATATTGTCCTTTTATGCCGGCAACTATCTGCTTTATTTCTCCACCAACATCAATTTTTAATATAAGTAGTTTATCTGCCCGAGGATGGTCCTGCGCCTCAAGCACTTTCGCGGTTCTTATGTCTACTTTTTTAAAATCTTCAAAGCTTATCATGGCCTTACTCCTTTTTACACAACGTATTATACGTATTATAGATGAAAAATTTATATCTGACAAGAATTAAAAAAGGGCAGCCTTTTAGAGAAACCACCCCTTTTTATTTTGAAAAAATTAAATTAAGTAGAAGCTATTACTTTTCTTTAGCCATACCTAAGACTAAAAGCGCTATGGCAAATAAGAGACATGTGTTGGTAAAATCAAGGAAGCTCTGAGCATTAATTCCGCTTGCTACGGGTATGGGTTGAACCATCAGGCGCGAAATAATTCCAATTACGATGCTAACTAAAGCTACCACAATGGCGATAACAGCCAAACCTTTCATTTTTTTCACCTCCCATTCTATTTTATTGAAATTCTGGTTGAAAGCTTCTCCAGAGTTACTATTTTTTCAATGTAGATATTTTGATTTTTTGAAAGATCCAGAGTCTTGATTTCATCCAATCTCTTACCTGTCGAATCAAAAAGAACCCTGACAACCGGACGCATGGGAAAATCTTCATTGATTTCAATTGCTTTTGCAACTTCCTTGGTATTTAATTGAACCCAGCTGCCGATAGGATAAAGACTCATTTTCTTTATTAATGCCTTAAGTAAAAAATTATCAAAGCATTGTGCCTGTTTGGTAATTATAGTTTTGATAGCTTGATGAGAAGATATGCTTTCTCGATAGGGCCTGGGATGAGTCAAAGATTCATAGTGGTCAACTAATCCTATTATTTGAGCATATTCATGGATATCTTCACCCTTAATGCCTTTAGGATAACCAGAGCCGTTAACTCTCTCATGGTGTTGGAGGGTAACTTTTTTGACTATGTCCGGAATATTCTTACCTATTTTTTCAAGTAATTTGGCACTCCTGCCTGGATGTTTTTTGATGCGGGTAAGTTCGTCTGCAGAAACTTTCTTGGGCTTCTCAACTAAATCTTTTATCTCGACCAACCCACAATCATACAAACAGGCTGATAGGCCGAGTTCATTTAACTTTATCTTGTTATACCCTAAACTCAAACCGATATTTATGGATAAGATACAGGTATTAAATGAATGTTGCCAGAGAGAATTGTCGAAATCTGTAATCAGCGCTAATTTAATCAGTTCTTTTTTACCTACTGCCATTTCATCCACTATTTCTTTGATGAAAGCCGCAAGCTCTGCTATATCAAAATCTTCTTTGACTTCAATTTTTTCGAAAATGTTCTTTAAAATCAACAATCCCTTTTTATATAAAACCTTGGTATTCTTTTTTTCCTCTTCCATCGACTTCATCATGGTAGAGAGAAATATTTTAGATTCTTCAATAGCAGATTTTTCTTTAACTTCAATTTTTTCTTGAATAGCATCCTTGATTATTTTTA
>CAYUDR010000044.1:0-9657 GCA_964443705.1 uncultured Planctomycetia bacterium
TTAGGACTACCGATATAGGTAATGTGCCGGAAGTTTACCGGTGGCTTAAAGACCAAAATGAAAAATCGATTGTTATTGAATATCCACTCGGCAATGATATCGAATACATTTTTTATCAGCGAGTTCATAAAAAGAGGCTTGTAAACGGCGCTCTGCCCAAGACAGAAGCATATTCTATTGCAGAAAAAATCAAAGATATTACCAAACCCGGCACAACTGATATTTTGAAAAAGCTTGATGTTGAATTTGTTATTCTGCACCTAAATTCAGATGACTATCAGCAAAGTGAGCAGCTTGTTATTATGAAAGAACTCGATAATTTTGATAAAAAATATGGATTGGTTTTGATTAAAGAATTCAATGGAACCAAGGTTTTTAAATTAAGGAAGGATTAAATGAAAAGAAAATTATTGAAAATTTTTATAATTTTATTGGTTTTACTCGTTTTATGCTATATATTATATCAACTTATTGGATGGAATGTTGCTACGCGGCGCTATCAAGCCCACGTTAAATCTCTATTAGATAAACAATCTAATGAAATTTTTACACCGGGAGAGAAAATAGCTTATACTCTGCGCTATATGGGCTTGCCGGCCGGAAAGGCCATTACCAGGGTCCAGGAAATTACTGAATTTAATAACCGTGAAGTTTATGTATTAACCGGAAGGGTTAGAACATCTGATTTTATATCTCTCTTTTTTGAAGCCGAGGGCCGGGTATGTTCCTATATAGACTCAAAGAGGTTTCATTCACTTTATTTTCATGGAGAGTCTCAGGCCTCCGGACACAGAAAGAATGAGAAAACACTTATTTTTAATCAGCAGGATTTGTTCCTCCAGATAGACGGCGGGGAAAAAGTGAGAATTCTCCCTGATACCCAGGATCCCTTGAGCGCATTTTATTTCTTGCGCTTACTGGATTATGATAAGATAAAAGAAGGCTATGAAATTAATATAAAGAGCCGAAAAAGAGACAGGACTCTTGTGGTAAAAACTCAGGGCAAAGAAAAGATTAAGACACCTTTCGGGGAAATCGAAACCATCAAAGTCTATATACATCTTAAGCCCGTCAAGGCTACTTCCCGCCACGAAATCAGC
Source organism: uncultured Planctomycetia bacterium (assembly GCA_964443705.1). Lineage (GTDB taxonomy): Bacteria > Omnitrophota > Gorgyraeia > DAOVKU01 > DAOVKU01 > DAOVKU01. The sequence goes on from CAYUDR010000044.1 coordinate 1,101, forward strand.
GGTTTTGTATGGCTTACCGATGATAAGAAAAAAATTCCTATTCGGGTCAGGCTAAAAACCAAAGCCGGCCCAGCCAGTTTTCTGCTTTATGACTTAGACTTGTAATTATTGGCAACGAATAAAATATTCCATGAAAATAGCTTTAATTTTTAATAAGGATAGAGCAGATACCACAGGCTGTTATTATGAACGTGTTTTAAAAGATAGCAACCTGGATTTTAAACATTTTACCACACAAAACGCCAGTGAAATAGGCGCAGATTTTGATTTATATCTGCGCATAGACCATGGTGATTATAAATATGACCTGCCCGCATCATTTCATCCCGCGGCCTTTTTAGCCATTGATACACACCTGAAAAAACCTTATAAAAAAATTCTGCGGCAGGCCAGGCATTACGATTTTGTTTTTGCCGCACAGAAAGAAGGGGCGCAAAAACTAACAAAAGCTCTTAAAAAGAAAGTTGAGTGGATTGCGCATGCCTGCGACCCCGAAATTCACAAAAAATTAAATCTCAAGAAAAAATATGCGGTAGGTTTCGTCGGTTCCTATGGAGGAGCGGGCAGTAAGAGGCAGGAACTTCTTCTAAAAGTCAAGAACCAGTTTCCCGCTTCTTTCATTGGCAATGCCCCGCATATGCAGATGAGTGAGATTTATAGCAGTTCAAAGATAGGTATTAATTATTCTCTGAACAATGACATTAATATGCGCATGTTTGAAATATTAGGTTGTGGGGCGATGCTTATTACTAATAAAATTGAGGAGAACGGCTTTAATGAATTATTTGAGGAGGGTCGCCATGTAGTTATTTATGAGACCAAAGAAGAGTTACTAACTTTAATTGACTATTACTTAAAACACCAAGAAGAAAGAGAAAAAATAGCCCGGGCAGGATATGAACTGGCCATAAATCAGCATACTTATAAGCACAGACTTAAAAAAATGTTTGAAGTTATAAGACAGGTATGCCCTGCAAAATTCAGGCAGTTAGAGTTATGAAGACGGAAATAATTATTATTGTCTGGAATAAACTCGAGGTAACGAGAGATTGCCTCCAGAGTGTGATTTCAAAGACAAAAGCCCCATTTCAGATTCTACTTATAGACAATGCCAGTGAGGAAAAAACCTCTGTTTTTCTTAAAAGTTTTGCCTCAAAATACAAGGCGAATACCAGGCTCATTAGAAATGAGTCAAATTTAGGCTTCGTAAAAGCAGCCAATCAGGGCTTAGAAGAATCTAATGCCGACTTTTTATGCCTGCTTAATAACGACACTCTGGTTACCGATGGCTGGCTTAATGAACTTATCTCTGTTGCTACAGAAAACTCTGAGATAGGCCTGCTAAATCCATCAAGCAATACGCTTGGCCAGAAGACCTGCATAGGAAACATAGATGTTTTCGCTCGCTCTCTTGCTAAATACCATGGCCAGTTTGAAGAAATGGCTCAAGCTAGCGGTTTTTGCATGTTGATAAAAAGAGAAGTTATTGAGAAAATAGGTAAATTTGATGAAATTTACGGGATGGGTAATTTTGAAGATACGGACTATTCACGCCGTGCCACCCAGGTTCTCTTTGGCTGCGCGAGGGCAAAAGCCAGCTATGTTTATCACCGCGAGAGAACTTCTTTTTTAAAATTGAAAGACTATGATACTTCTTTTAAGAAAAACCAGGCCATTTTTTATAATCGCTGGGGCAAGCCAAAAAGAATCTTTATCGAAGCCAGAAAAGGACTATTGCCAAAGCAGGCAGATAAATTGTTGTCTTTAGCTCGTGCTGGTAATTGGATTGTGCTGGCTAGGGGAAAAAACGTTAATTTACCGGTCCCCAAACATTCTAATATTAAAGAAGTTTCTTTTAGGGGGCCTATCTTTGAGGCCAGTTGCTTTTTTAAGATACTTAAAAGAATGAAGAAAAAATATGATTATATATTGGTTCAGTCAGCGGCTCTTAAGAAAGCACTTACACTTTTAAAACCAATTCACAAAGCAAAAGTATTTAACCTTAGAGAACTTGGGGAGTTTGAAAAAAGATGACTAATAAGAAAAAGCCGATTTCGGTAGTGGTTATAACCAAGGATGAAGAGAAAAACATCTCCGATTGCCTTGAGTCTGTTTGTAGCTGGGCAGGTGAGATAGTTGTTCTTGATGATGAGAGCACAGACAGGACAGTTGAAATGGCCCGGAAGTTTACAGACAGGATTTTCACCAAAAAAATGAAAGTGGAAGGTGCCCACAGGAATTATGCTTATTCACTGGCCAGAAACGCATGGGTATTGAGCCTGGATGCAGATGAAACCGTAACAGAGGGTTTAAAAAAAGAAATTGATTCAGTACTTTGCAGTAATACCAAATACAATGCCTTCAGCATCCCCTTAAGGAACTATATTGGTAATTATTGGGTTCGCCATGGTGGGTGGTATCCGGCAGCCAAAGTGCGGCTTTTTAAAAAGGATAAATTTAAATACGAAGAAGCAGGAGTTCATCCCCGGATTTTTTTAGATGGGGAGTGTGGGCATTTGAAAAAAGACATCATTCATAAAGGTTATCCTGACATAGCTCACTTTCTCAATAGTCTTAATTACCAAACCACCAAAGAGGCCGAAAAATGGTTGCAGGACAAAAGAAGAATGAGTCTTCCCAGAGCGCTTAGAAAAACCATAGACCGTTTCTTTAGGGCTTATGTGTTAAAGAAAGGCCTTAGAGACGGTTTTATCGGTTTGGTAGTTGCTGTTTTTGCAGGCCTTTATCAATTTTTGACATATGCCAAGTATCGACAGTTAAAACAGCCGCAGGATAAAAATGGTCAAAAAAGAAGTTGACAGTCAGGTTTATCAGCAAGATTATTATTTAAAGGCGTTTGATGGTCAGCTTGAAAACTATTTAAAGAGCCTTAAATCAGGTACCCAGGATAATCGCTTTAAAGAAGTTTTTCGGCTGGCAAACCTAAAAAAAGGTGAGAGAGTACTTGATGTTGGTTGCGGACGGGGGGAACTGGTATATTTTTCCCTCCTAAAAGGTGCTTCCAAGGCCGTTGGCGTTGATTACAGCCGGCCTGCTTTATCAATTGCCAGCAAGACCCTCGATATTTTGCCGGAAAATTTAGGAAAAGGTGGCAGCTTTTTACATCAAGATGTTTCTTCTTTAGAACTAAACGGTGAGTTTGACTGTTGTTTTTTAACGGATATTGTTGAGCATTTAACCAAAGGCCAGCTTTATAAATTATTTTCAGAGATAAAGAATCATCTCTCAAGTGAGGGGAGGATTATTATTCATACCGCACCCAATATTAACTGGATTCGCTTTGAGTATCCATTAAAGCGCTTTCTGGTTATCCCCTCTACTATTATAAAGCGGCTCAATGGCAAAAAACCCTATCTTGCCCCTGCTAATACAAATTTTCTTAAAAAGATATTATCTTATCTCGATCTTTATTATGTGCGTGATTACTATAGCTACAGCCCTCATATGCATATAAACGAACAATCCCCGGCTTCTTTAAAGGGGCTTCTTAAAATGCTTAATTTCGACTTTAAATTGTGGTGTGAAGACGGTTCAAGTAATTTTATATCTATGGTGTGTAAGAAATTCTGGGGGCCGGATATCTGGGCGCTGGCGAAATTGAAAAAGAAACCTCGTTAAAATTATAAGAACCCCCATAAAAGTTTAATAAGTGAAATGGAGAATTTTAACAGTGTGAAAGAGAAAATCATTTTTCTTGATAGAGACGGTGTAATAAATAAAAACCCTCAAACTGAATATGTAACTTCTCTAGAAAAATTTGAGTTTATACCGGGGGCCATAAAAGCTATTGGGCGTCTCTCGGCCGCCGGCTATAAAATTTTTATCATTTCAAATCAACAGGGCGTAGGCAAAGGTCTCCATACACAAAAAACTTTAGATGAGATTACGCAGTGGATGGTTAAAAAGATAGAAGAAAAAGGCGGCCAAATTGCCGGAGTTTATTATTGCACGCATTTAGAAGAGGAAAATTGTTCATGCCGAAAACCAAAAACGGGCCTGATAGAAAAGGCTATTGGCGGAATGAAAAAAGATTTAAGAGAAACTTTTTTTATTGGTGATACCGAACTCGATATTAAGACAGGCGAGGCGGCCGGGTGCAAAACCGTTCTTGTGCTCTCTGGTAAAGCCGGAAATTCCGATATAGAAAAGTGGCATGTGAGGCCGGATTATATATTCAAAGATTTAAAAGGGGCAGTTGATTTTATTTTAACGTTACCCTTTTATACGGAAGAAAAATCGTATTAAGAAATGAAAATTTTTATAACTTATGCCAGCGCCGGCGCAGGACACAAAAAAGCCGCAGAGGCAATCTTTGGAGCCGCTCAAATCTTAAAGGGCAAAGAGCAGGATATCGAACTTTTTGATGCCCTTGATTATACCAATTCTTTTTTTAAATGGTTTTATAATGCAAGTTATCTTTTTATGATAACTTATCTCCCCTTTGTATGGGGCTTTTTTTATTATTTACTTGATTGTAAGCTCATCTATTTTTTGATTTCACCCATAAGATGCGTCATTAATTTCTTAAATAGCAAAAGATTAAGGGATAAGTTGATAAATGAAAATCCGCAGGTTGTTATATCCGCCCATTTTTTTGCTTCGCAGGTAGTAGCTAATCTTCTGGCCCGAGGGTATCTGCCGAAAACAAAGCTCATTACGGTGTTAACAGATTTTCTGCCGCATGCTTTTTGGATTAATCACCTGACGCATTTTTACAGCGCGGCTCTGCCGGAGGCAAAAGAAGAACTTATCCACAGAGGTGTAGCTAAAGAAAAAATCAGGGTTTTAGGTATACCCGTTGGCCCTTCCTTTTTAGAAGGACAAGAAAAGTCTATTTTAAGAGAAAAATTAAATTTCAGCCAAAATAAGCCCGTAGTTTTAATTGTCAGCGGAGGATTTGGAGTAGGACCGGTAGAAAAAATGCTTTGCGCTCTGGATAAATACGGGCTGGATATAGAACTGGCCGTAGTTTGCGGCAGAAACCCGTCTCTTTTTAAGCAGCTTGAGAAAATAGATTTTAAAAAGAAAGTAAACATTTTCGGCTTTGTTAACAATATGCATGAACTGATGGGAGCCAGCGACCTCATTATCACTAAAGCAGGGGGCCTATCAATTAGTGAGGCCCTGGCCAGCCGCCTGCCTATGATTATTGTGCGTCCGGTGCCTGGCCAGGAAACAAGGAATTGCTCTATTCTAATCCGGGATAAGGTGGCTATAAAAATAAAAAATTTAAAGCAGTTAAAAACAGCTGTTACTAAACTACTGCAAGATAATATAAGAAAGACTTATCTTGAAAATATCAAATTTATTTCTCATCCCAGGGCTGCTTTTGATATAATAGAACTTGCAGATTCGATTGCAATGAAAAAATGAAAAAAGTTGAACGCACCCTCTCTTCATTAAAGGCATTTTTAGAACAAGAAGCCAATTATGGAATTAGTGAATATTTTTTCCCGGAAGACTTACTAAATCACACCCTCGATAAAACTCGCTTTTTTTCTTCTCTTGAGGAAAAGCTAAAAACCTGCAAGAAGTGTCGTTTGTATAAAGATGCCCATAAGGCTGTTGTTGGCGAAGGCAGTTTGGAAGCCAGGCTTATGTTTGTTGGTGAAGGCCCGGGCAGAGAAGAAGATTCTCAAGGCAGGCCCTTTGTAGGAAGGGCGGGTAAGCTTCTCACAAAGATTATCGAAGCCATGGATTATAAGAGGCAAGAGGTTTATATCGCTAATGTTGTTAAGCACAGGCCTCCTGAGAACAGAAATCCTAATCCGGACGAAATCAAGGCCTGCCTGCCTTATCTTTTGCTTCAAATCAAATTAATAAAACCGAAGGTTATCTGCACCCTGGGCAAATGGGCAACTAAGACTTTGGTGGGCAATGAAGAAGCAACTATTTCGCAATTAAGAGGTAAATTTCAGCCTTTTACGATTATTGATATTTCCCCAACAATTAAGATTATGCCAACTTACCATCCGGCATATCTACTACGAAATCCCGCCGCAAAAAAAGAAGTTTGGTCTGATATGAAAAAAATAATGCAATATTTAAAGAAACCATGAACCAGAAATTTATTGAAGTAGCGCTGCCCCTGCCAATTGAAAAAAGTTTTTCTTATTCGGTTCCTCCCAAGTTCGCCAAGCTTATAAAAAAAGGAATGCGGGTAAACGTCCCTTTTAAAAACAGACAGATCATAGGTTTTGTCTTAAAAGTTGGCAGGAAGCCAAGGCCATTTCAAACTCGGCCCATAACTGATATTGTAGATAATGGACCATTGATAGATGAAAAGATGTTTAAACTGGCAAAGGAAATTTCTTTTTTGTATATAGCCAGTCTCGGTGAAGTGTTAAAATCCTTTTTGCCTTCCGGCCTCAAGGAATGCCCTAAAGATATCTCAGGAAAAGCCGGAGATTTGGAATCGAAAGTTACTGTAGTTTGCAAAAATCATCCGGAATCACACTTTAGAAATTTAGGCAAGGAATTATTAAAAAAGATAAAAAGAGGCGTTTTTTCTTTAAATCTCTTAGCCGGGCTGTCTATTATAGAAAGAAAATTTTTATACCTTAGATTAATAAAAGATGTATTAGATGAGGGAAAATCTTGTCTTTTGCTCGTACCGGATACCAGCTTTATTGAGCCATTAGAAAAATTTTTTAAACTTCATTTTAACGAGAAAGAAGTTTTTTCTTTTTACAGCCGTCTCAAAAATAAAGAGAAAAATTTAAGGTGGTTTAGGTCAAGAGAGACAAAATGTTTAGTTATCGGAACTCAACAATCTATTTTTCTCCCCCTTACGCAGTTGGGCCTGATAATAGTAGAAGAAGAGGCAGAGCCGTCTTATAAGCAGGGGGCCCCACCCCATGCAAATATAAGAGAAGTTGCCCTTAAGAGAGCCGGCTTAGAAAAATGTCCCCTTATTTTATCAGCTACAGCTCCTTGCCTGGAAACCTTCTATAGGGTTAAAAAGGATAAAAAGGCGCGTTTTTTTAACCTATTAAATTATCAAAACAAGATAAATATGCAGTTAGTTGATTTAAACCGACAGATTACAAAACCTCCCTTTATTTCAAAAGCCGTGGAACTTAAAATATCAAAATGCCTTAAAGAGAAGAAAAAAATTTTTATTTTTCTCAACAGAAAGGGTTTTTCAACTTATCTGCATTGTCCGGCATGTAATTATATAAAAAGATGCCCTCATTGTAATGTGCCGCTCATATATTATTATTCAGAAAAAAAATTGATTTGCAATTTTTGCCTTTACCGGGAAGAACTGCCGAAATTCTGCCCCAAATGCCAGAAAACTTATCTTAAATTCAGCGGAATGGGAATAGAAAAATTAGAGAGTGAACTGTCGAGAATTTTTCCGCAGGCAAAAATAAGGACATTAGCGGCCGACAAGAAGGATAGCAGTCATTTCCAGAAAATAATAAGAGATTATGAAAAAGGCAGGATAGATATATTGATATCCACCCAGATTCTGGCTAAGCGTTTTCATCAAGTGAGAGCCGACCTTGCGATATTAGCTCTTGCAGATATAGGTTTCAACCTACCGGATTTTCGCACAGGCGAGCATCTTTTTGCTTTAATTTCACAGATAAAAAATTTAGTTAAATTGGATGGCACTTTTATTATTCAAACTTTTACTCCACAGGCGCCGGCTATTAAATATGCCATAAAAGAGGAGCCTTTTGTTTTTTATGAGGAGGAATTAGAAGCCAGACGGCACCTCAATTTACCGCCCTATGCTCACCTCATCCAGCTGAGAATAGCATCATCTGAAAAACAATCTGCCCAAAGGGCAGCTAAAACTCTGGAAGGACTTTTAAGGGAGAAAATTAATAGCAAAAAAATTAGCAGGGAAGTAGAGATTTCAGAAAGCTCCCCCTGTTTTTATTCTAAATTAAAAGGCAAGTATCGCTGGCAAATAACCATAAGCGCTAAAAATCAAAAGAAGCTTTCTGCGCTGGTGAAAGTTGTAAGGAAAAGTTTTAAAGGGGGAAGTGGGCTAAGGGTGGTTTTTGATGCTCAACCTCAAGACTTACTCTGATTTTTTTTCTGGTAGGCCTCTTCAATTTTTTTAGCTACATCTTTATAATTTATATCAGATTCATAAATCTTTTTATATTCTTCGATAGCAAGCTGTTTTTTGCCCATTTCTTCATAAGTTTGAGCCAGGTTATAGATGATTTCTTTATCTGTGGTAACCCGCCTGCCGTCTCTTGATAACGATTCATAAGCTTTTTTAAATTGAGTCAGGGCTAAATCGAGCATATTTTTCTGTTTAAAAGCCAAACCCAGAAGGTTTAAAGAGTCAGTTTTTTTAGTTGGTTCGTTGACAGCTAATTGGAGCTGACTGATAGCCGCCTCTATCTGGGAAGATGCATATAAGGCCTTGCCATATTCGTAACGCAGATTGAGGTCATTAGGAAACCGCGAGACTTGTTGTTTTAGGCTTTCCAAGCGCAATTCATTCTTTTGTTTTTGTAATTCTGAAATTTTTTCTTTTTCCTTTTTTTCACCCGATGCCTCTGAGCTTTTT
>CAYUDR010000045.1:0-9298 GCA_964443705.1 uncultured Planctomycetia bacterium
ATGAGGATCATATTCAAGGCAATTTATATCAGGAATCAGGAAATAGTTAAGGTTGATATCAATCAGCCGTGGAAAATGTGTTATGAAGAGGGGTTGAAAATGGATTCCCGCTTGCGCGGGAATGACAATAAGGGAGAAAAATGTCAAAAGAAAGCGAAAACAAAGGCAAGCCGGGGCACGGAAAGCGTATACTTTTGCGTACCTTCGGATGACCCTTGGTTTGTTCTTTACAAGTTGGCTAAACCGTTCTTTTTCAGTGCTTTTCAGTTGGAGTTGGCTGAATAATGCACCGCCCGCTTCCGCCTCCTGAACGTCGGCTCCAGCGGGCTACGTGAGTGGTGTTGCACCGTTCGCCCCGCCTTGGGGCGGGGCTCACTTGTCGGCCGCCTAGGCCGGCGGCCTTCGTGGTTATGCAATGGTACGATTCGGCTTTTCGTGTTTGGCGCATTTTGGGCGGCGGCAAAATGCGCCAAGCACTATGCGTCCTCAACCTCGCAAAAATTCTCTTAAATAATTCCTTTTATTTTATATCGGCGGCGGCGAAAAATTTATAAAAGGTGTTTTTGCTCGGTTGAGTCCGCTGCCAGCCGCCAGAAGCTATTCAGAGGAGAATAACAGGCGTCTGGCAAGCCGAATCTCATGGATGTGGCTCGGGGAAGAACATATTCCCCACCCACCCAGCAGTCACAGTCGGGCGGCTTCAGCCCTTCGGGCTTTCGCTGCGTCCTTTATGTGCCTGCTTCCCCTTTAAAAGAAAATACTTTAAAAGAAAATGCTTGACAACTGTAAATTCTTACAGTATCATCTTTAGTAGCAGTTATGAGGTGTAACTACATGAAAAACGCAGTACTTACAATGCGCCAGCACAAAATATTTGATTTTATCCTGTCAAACATAGATAGGTTTGGATACCCCCCATCTATTCCGGAAATTCAAAAGAAATTTTCGTTTAAATCCCCCAATGCTGTCAGCGATCACCTTGAAGCACTTAAACGGAAAGGGTATATATCCAGACGCGCGCATAAATCAAGGGGTATCGAGATAAAAGTCCACACTACAGCAAGGGGAAATGGCAACGGAAACGTTGCTGAAATACCTGTCGTTGGAAGGGTGGCGGCTGGAAGCCCTGTTCTTGCTCAAGAAAACATAGAAGGTACCATTGCCGTTGGTAAGCATTTAGTAAGAAATTCAGAGGGCGTATTTGCTTTGAAGGTTAAAGGCGACAGCATGATTAATGCTGGAATACTTGATGGCGACTACGTAATCGTCAATCAACAGCAGACCGCAGATCAAGGCGACATAGTTGTAGCCCTCATTGGAGACGAAGCTACACTCAAGAGATTTTACAAAGAGAAGAATAAAATAAGATTGCAACCTGAAAATGATACAATGGATCCCATAATGATTGACCCTAAGGAGAATGAGGTTAGGGTTATTGGCAAGATAAAAGGCGTAATGAGAAAAATTTAGGAGGTATATGGATATGACGAAGAATTCTTTACCGAAACCAGAAGCAATAAAATCTCTTGTGCATACAGCAGTTGAGTCCTATGCCGAGGGGTTTCAAGGGCGGCACGAGGGCGAAAAGGACGATCCTTTAGGGACAATAAATATGAAAATACACAACGTTTTCATAGTCGCCTTAGGGCCGGAGATACAATTTTACACGTCACTAGTCAGGTCTCTGGATAGCTCATTGGGAAATATGTTAGAGAAACTCGCAATAAATATAGCAAAGTTTTCGTATGAGGTTAAAAAACGCGTAGAGGGTCCTTTAAGCGTTGAACAAACTCGAGGCATTGCAGAATTACTTGAGAAATACAAAAGAAGAGAAATAACCCCACCCACTACAGACGATTATCAATTTTTAAGGTCTAAACCTAAAGATAAGTCATTGATGACAAAAAGACATGAAAGTGACTATTATTTAATAGACAAAGAAACGGGAGATAATTCTTTAATAGAGCTCAAAATAGGCGGTGATTTAGATAATAAAAAAGCGCGTTCAGAAAAAGAGGCCCTCTTAGAACAATTTGCTATTTTGTCGAATACTCTGCCATCAGCCGCAAAAGTTAAAGTTTGTTTTGCAACAGCTTATAACAAAGATGGCGAAGGTAATCCTTGGAAGCAAGAGCGGGTTCGGCAATTTTTTGCTGATGATGAGCTGTTGATTGGAAGTGGTTTCTGGAATTTTGTTTGTAAGTCAAAAGACGGTTATGAAATCGTTTTGAACGCCTACAAAGAAAAAGCTCACCTAATCAAGGAAGCAATAGGTTCAATAAGGAAAACATATTTGGGATAAAAGATAACTATGCAAACTCTAATTAAATGGCCAGGCGGAAAATCAAGAGAATTTGAATACATAAAGGATATAATCCCGCCGTTTGACCGCTATATCGAGCCTTTCTTTGGCGGCGGCGCTGTCTTTTTTCAATTAAAACCGCGTAAGGCCATTATTAATGACATATGTAGAGAGCTAACGGATCTTTATAGATTCGTTAAGGGTGAATATAATAAGGATGAGTTCAAGAAGGAGCTTTACGAATACGCAACAAATTGGGAAAAAGTTTCTAAGTATCTGGGCTTATTCGAGGATCAATTCATAACCTTATATGACCAATATAAGCGAGACAGAATAAAAAAAATTCAGTTAGAAAAAAGCGTAAATGGCCATATAAAAAACTCAGAAGAAAAATTTAACGGTTTATTCCATAAAAAGTTTTGTCTGGATGACCAGAATTTACTAAGAGAGATCAGCTCAAATTTAGTTTCTAAAATTCATAGAACAAAACAAATCGAAAAAGAAAGGGGCCAGCTGCCCGAAGGAGATTTGCAAAAAAATATTGAAACAGCTTTTAGGAGTGGTTTCTATATGCATTTTAGAGATGTAATGAATTTCAATGGGAATAAATACAAGATTAGCCATGCCAAGGAAATAGCAAATTATTATTTTATAAGAGAATTTTGTTACGGTGCCATGTTTAGATTCAATGCCCATGGCAAATTCAATATCCCCTATGGTGGAATTGCCTATAATTCAAAAGATTTTAGAGCTAAAATTAACTATATTTTTAGTGAAGAAGTTGAAGAATTATTTAAAAATACCGCAATAAAACAGCAAGATTTTGAACAAATATTTAATTCCCTCAATTTTGATAGAAAAGATTTTATCTTTTTGGACCCCCCTTACGATACGGATTTTAGTGATTACGAAAAGAAAGCCTTTGGCAAGAAAGATCAGGAGCGGTTAGCACGTTGTTTGTGTGGCACAAAAGCAAATTTTATCCTTATCATTAAAAATACGCCGTTCATTCATAAGCTATATTATAGAAAAAAAAGCATAAAAATGGATAGGTTTGATAAAACCTACTTATACAATGTGAAAGGTAGGAATAATAGAGATGCCGAACACCTTATTATCTACAACTTCTAAGCCATCCCATTGCAAAGACAAGCTAAATACGGTAATCCACGGAGATTGCATCGAGGTTTTAAAGACTTTTTCTGAGGATACATTTGATCTAATTTTTGCTGATCCCCCGTACTATCTACAGCTACCAAAAGGAAAGAGATTAAAACGCCCAAATGGTTCAGAAATAATTCCCGTTGATGACGAGTGGGATAAATTTAAAAATTATGAAGAATTTGATAAGTTTACTTTAAGATGGTTAACTGAATGCCAAAGGGTTTTAAAATCCACCGGGACTATGTGGGTTATTGGTATGTACCACAATATATTCAGAGTTGGGAAAATAATGCAAGACTTGGGCCTTTGGTTTTTAAATGATGTCATTTGGGTTAAGATGGGTGCATTACCTAATTTAAATGGACGAAGATTTACTAATAACCATGAAACCCTGATTTGGGCGGTAAAGAATAAGCACTGCAAAGGTTATACTTTTAACCATGAGTTGTTAAAAGAGATAAATGCCGGCAAACAAATGAAAGACACAGATTGGGTGTTTCCTATTTGTACGGGGAATGAGAGGTTGCGCGATAGAAACGGCATAAAGGTACACACAGCACAAAAACCTATGAGTCTCATTAAACGCGTTATTTTGACAGCAAGTAACAAAGGCAATCTAATTCTTGATCCTTTCCTTGGTAGTGGGACAACGGCAGTTGCAGCTCAAGGACTTGGCAGGAAGTGGATTGGCATCGAAAAAGAAAAGAAATACGTTGAAATCGCCAAGAAAAGAATTGATGAGGCAAAGTAATCGTACATGGTACATAAGATGGGAGCTATTGATATAGCAACATTGTTGCTGCATGGCGGACATTTTTAAAATAAATTTACAAAGTAAATGAATGAATACAAACGAATGGACATTTGACGAGCTAAAAGAATTTGTAGATACCTGTATCAGTGGCGAAAATAATATATATGAATTTAAAAAGTCTCTGAACGGAACAAATTCTAAAGAGTTAAGAAAAGATTTCTCCTCTTTCGCTAATAGTAATGGTGGGTTTATTTTTGTAGGGGTCGATAATAATCGAAATATTAAAGGCATCCCACAGGATGACGAATTATATACTAATATTAATCGGTGTTTGTCAAATTCTGCCTTAAGTCCAAAAATTCGATTTGAGCTTCAGAATAGAATTGCCATTCCTCGCAGTAATCCTCCTGCCTATGTTTATGTTTTCTATATCCATCCCAGTCTAAGACATAAAAAACCTCACGTGTCAGATTGCAAGGTATATGTACGGGAACATGGCGAATCAAAACCTGTCTCTTTGGGATCTCAAATGCGGGAATTGTTTGTTCTGTCAACATTTAATCCTGAATATATTGAACAACTGGAATACGATCTTAAAAAAATACAAAAATATGAATATTCTTATGGGCAAATAGATTATTTTTATTTGAAATATCTTGGTAAATATCTTGATGATTTGAAAGAAGAAAAAGGCGAAAAAGGTGAAGACTCGAATGAAGTTGATGCATTGATAAAAATTCATAAAAATATCTGTACTCTTATAAATGAAACAGAGCAGTTGAGAGCTAATGAACGCTCTTCTGCTTCCGCTCCTTCTTTGGATATATCGGATACAATCAAAAGGAAATATGCTGAACTTGCTTCGCAGGTTGATATTTTCATATTTAATTTTAAAAAGGTGCATAAATGAGTAAGAAAGGTCAGTGTGTATTCACAGGGATTTCGGACCAAGCCGACGTTGCTCTGTTATATTTATTAAGAGCGATAAAAAATCCTTCATTTCAAAAAATTATAATTGAAGGTCAAATTTGGGATGATTTCGCCTTGATCTTCGATGATCATACAGAAAACTGCGAAGTAAAATCATTTAGCAAAGAGCTTAATTATAGCAATATTAAATTGATTATCTCTACAAAAAAAGGCAAAGAATATGGGGAGAAGGATATTTTTCGAATCATTACACGGTCAGTCAACAAGTCTTTTAAAAAAGACCATGAATATATACGCGAATCATTATATTGGTGGCATTCATTTCATAAAAAGGATTATTCTAAGAATCCAGTTATTAGGGGTTTTATGAAAAAAGGTTGGTCTGAACAAGAAATTGTATTCCTTTTAAAAACCGAAATAGTTGAATTTCATGATATCCAGAATATATATAATCATATATCAGAATATTTTGCACTTGAAGAACCATTCTATTTGGAAACAGGGGATATAAAAAATATATCATCTAGAACTTTCAAAACTATAATGGAGAAAGGCAAAAAAGGAGAGGCAATAAGCCGAAGCGATTTTTTAAATAGTTTAACTAAATTTAAAACACAAATTGCTGAAAAGTCTGAATCTTTTTCGCCTGAAATATCCGTAGGAAGAAAAATCATTCAATTAGCAACTTATTTAAAAACGGAGAATGATTTTGCTAAACTCAACCACAATAAATTTCTTAGTCCTATTTCAAATAGCTCGCGTTTAATCTTCTATATTACTGATAAATTGGAGCAAAACGAGTTTAATGTTAAATCATTCAGTTTTTTCTTAAATAAAATATTGTTAAAGCAGTGGTATGTAAGGTTAGCGATTCGGTTATTAGAGAAGAAGCGGGAGCAGAAGAAGGTAAGCAACAAATTCCTTATAGACTTTTTAACTAAAAATTACAAACGTTTTGTACATGATTTTAATTACGATAGTGCCTTACGAATGATAAAAAGTATCGCACAAAGTGACGAGAATGGCAAATTTGATAAAAAAATATTAGATTTTATGAAAAAAGAAATTTTATTACCTTTCAATAAAGATAATCAAAAGCACTCCTTAAGAAGAAAGCGTCCTTGGCGGGAAGATGAGCAAGTGGCTGAAATATTAAGGATATTTCTTGAACGGACAAAAGACAAGAAAGGTTTTTTGGACTTTGTTTTTAATTATTTTGATTTTACAAGTGATGATTTCAGCAATGTTATTGAAACCCATCCTATAATTTATTCTTTTGCAAAAGATTTCATTAAGAAAAATTTAAAAATAAATTTTGATTATGTAGTAACGAAGATATCTGATCAATTTAATCGTAAATACAGAGGTAAATATAAAGGATATGAATGGATGGGAAGTGGAATTTCTCAAGCAGGTAGTAATTACTCTATCACAGACAAAGGTGTTGTTCGATTATTATTTGCTCCATTATTTACTGAATTGTATCAATCGAATGCCAAAGAAGCATGGAGATTTTTTGAAGATAGGATACTTACTAAAGCAAAGACCAGAGCTACAAAAAATACACCAATATATTTGAAAAGAAGTCTAATAGCAATCTTGTTGGATAGGATTGAAAAGGATTATCTCACAGATACGGAGAAGAAGGAAGCCTTTGAGTATTTGAAGAATATACTGAGAATGAAGAAAGGCATACCAGGGACATCTGAGATTATATTCGATAGAATTAGCAGAAGAGATCTGCAAAGGATAGGCTACGATAGAATCATGGCTTTAATAGAAATTGACGTCATGAAATATAAACGCAAAGATTATTCAGCTGGCTATCCAACAAATTTATTTGTCATTTCTACTCTCATCAAATTAATTAAAGAAGGGCATAAACCTGCGAAAGACTTTTATATAGCTCTTGTTAAAAAATCCGATTTTATCAAGCGAGATCGTCATTATGATTCATTTGAACAGATGGTTGCTCGGGAAATTCCTGAATCGGACCCAGATTTTATCGTGGAAATATTTAATTGTATTGACTTTGAAGCATATCTGGATAGCTTTGATAAAGATATAGTATGGGATAAAAGCGGGCTTATTTCTGGATTAATTAAAAAAGATTGGCAAGATAATACTAGCCGAGGGCAGCAAATAGTAACGAGGCTTCTTAAAAATAAAATACCAAGTAAAAAAGTCCTTGAGTTTTTAGCAGGTCCTATTCGGGATTTGGCACAGCATGATGCAATAAAAGCATACAACTTGCTATACCCTTATTTGCAGAATAAGGAAATTTTTTGGCAGACATTTCAAAATAATTCATATGCAAGAGAAAGCATAGTTTCTATGGCAGAGGACCTTGTGAAGGTTAAGAAATATGAGGACGCTGAACATATTATTGATTTATGTATTGATGATCCAGATCCCGATACTGATGAAAAGAGCGAGTTTAATTACCATCTCAAAATAAAAAATGGAGAAGAGGAAAGCCTGATAACTAGCGTGAGGGGTAAATTAGCTTGGGCTATTCAAAAGTTTGTAATATCGAATGATCCAAAACTAATGGAATATGCGTTGGAAAAAACAAAAATTTTACTTGATTTAGATGGTACTTTAGCTAAGAAGCTTAATTACTCAGAACCAGATTTATATGTTCGACAAGAAGCTCTCGTTCCATTTATTGAGTTGTCGCACCCCGGCAGAAGAAAACTTTTATGCAAGGATTTAAGCGATTCTATTAAAACAACTGCATTTGATATCCTAAGGGGCATCGATAAGCAAATTAAATCTGGAGAAGCTAAGCCTATCTCGTTAACAGGCCATCTGCTTCATGTATTTTCTTATATAAGAGATGTATCAATGGACGAAGCTAAGGAGATCCTTACTTTTTTTGAATACCACAAAATATCAAAAGCACATTTCTTGTTCGTTTATTTTGCAATTTATAGAAAAGATCAGTATAAAGAAATTCCTTTCGATTCTAAATACTTTGAAAATAAATTAGCCCAACTATGTCGGGAAAATGATGATTTTAGACAATCTTTAGCATGGGACTTTTGGCGTACAGCTGAAGAGGACAAGGAGAAAAAGACAAATAATTTTGACAATATAGAAAAATATTGGAAATTATTATTCAATAAATATGACCAACAGACGTTCGATGATTTATATAGAACATTAAAAATTACTCTAACCAGTCCTGCCAAATATATAGAGCATAAGGGATTACTCAAAAAAGCGCTGAAGATGGAAATCGAATATTTAAGGACTCACAAAATACAGGCACAACTCTGGGAGCCCGGGAAAGAGATTTTTCAGATATTAAAAGAACGTAGTGATGATGATTTTCTTGATGTATTTGGTTACTTAGTGGAAAATTTAAATGAAAACATTTATTATTTCTGGATAAAAGATTGGATTGCTATGTTTAAATCTATTGAACCGACATTGAAGGAAAAGAAAACTTTATGTGTTAAAATCAAGTCCAGACTAAAAGAGTTATTGCCAGAATATCTTGAAGAAAAATAAATTTACCCTCCCTCGGCAATCGCAGTCGTCCGGCTTCATTCCGATAAATCGGTATTTCGCATCGTCCTTTGTGCGCTTGCCTTCACCTACCCTAAAAGATAAAAACACCTTTTATAAATTTTTCGCCGCCGCCGATATAAAATAAAAGGAATTATTTAAGAGAATTTTTGCGAGGTTGAGGACGCATAGTGCTTGGCGCATTTTGCCGCCGCCCAAAATGCGCCAAACACGAAAAGCCGAATCGTACCATTGCATAACCACGAAGGCCGCCGGCCTAGGCGGCCGACAAGTGAGCCCCGCCCCAAGGCGGGGCGAACGGTGCAACACCACTCACGTAGCCCGCTGGAGCCGACGTTCAGGAGGCGGAAGCGGGCGGTGCATTATTCAGCCAACTCCAACTGAAAAGCACTGAAAAAGAACGGTTTAGCCAACTTGTAAAGAACAAACCAAGGGTCAGCCGAAAGTACGGATGTAGATTTTTTTTGGCATATTTTTGTAAGTCCTTTGTTCTTTTGGCATTGCAGTTTCTTTTCCGTTTCCGAAAACAAAAAATTAAAGGGGGCAAAGAGAGAAAAAGAAATTCTTTTTGGGGGCAAAGACCCGCCGATGGCGGGGGCGATTTTGATGTTTTT
>CAYUDR010000046.1:0-9262 GCA_964443705.1 uncultured Planctomycetia bacterium
TTGATCTCCTTTTGATATCCAAATAACTTGCTGACAACAGCTACCTCCTCCTCACTAAGAACCGATTCCTTGGCTCCGGTCTTAGTAAGAGTAAACACCTTATCCTTTTCCTTTATCTTAAGATATCCTTTAACCGCCATATCAATAACTGCAGCCGTAAACGACTTATTGTCAAAACCCATCTTCATAAGATAGCGTACAGAAGCCGGGGAAAAATTCTCAGGCGGATTATATAGGGGTATTATAACACCTTTGGCAGGGTCCTTACCAACATGCACCCACACAAACAGATAATAAAACAAAATGATTAACAGTCCTGCTAACCCGGCGAGAATACCTCGGTTATCACGGAAAAAATAAGCCGATTTCATCCTGCTCGTCGGCTCAGTTACACAACCCTTGGGCCAAGAAACAACGATAGTTAACCCTTCTCCGGGAGTAAGTGGAGCTGTGGTGATAAAAACCGCGTCGCCAAAATCATTGATGTAAGAAGAAAATTTTTTATCCTTAGCACCCATGGGGCCGGTATACCCGTCCCGCCTGATAATTTTATCCCTGGCCAGCCCTGGTAATTCAACTGTGGCTAAGACGCTCTCGATGGGAAAAGACCAGCCACAACCTGTAACATTCCAGTAAAGTTCATCAAAATCTTTAAAAAATCCGAGTTGTCTATTGGTCTGATAGATAATGGTATAGGTGTATTCGCCGGCCGGCAAAAAGACATCTTTCCCGCCCACATAAAGGCGCCGGCCATTAGCCAGCGACCCAAAATGATAATCTTCGCTCTTACCATCCCTTAAAACTTTTGATACCTTAAAATCAACCACATACCTATTGCCTAATTTGTCTTTGTATCGGGTGGGAAAATCGCGGTAGATTCCGTGTTTGATGTGGGCGCCGGTGCTCCTGACCTTAATGGTCTCAGTCACCACCATGGAAGCATCGGGACTAATCTTTATGTGGCTGTTAAAAGAAAGTATCTTTTCGGTTTTCTTCTCTTGAGCATACAAAGGTAAGCTAAAAAGAATACAACTTAGAAAAATAAAAACTACACAAAAACTAAAAGTTCTCTTCATTTTGTCTTTGGCCCAACAAAAATTATTCTTTAAGTTTAAAATTTTACATCGGGGACTTTACGCTCGGTGGCGTAGTCTACTTCAAAAAATTCGCCTTCTTTAAAATTAAAAGCACCGGCCACCACATTAGCAGGAAAAGACTGCACCAGTATATTGTAATCGCGGACCGACCCGTTATAATATCTTCTGGCTAGCTGGATTTGATCTTCTATTTCAGTCAAAGTATTCTGGAGATTGATAAAATTCTGATTGGCCTTGAGTTCTGGGTAGGCCTCGGCTACGGCAAAAATGCTTTTTAGCGCCTGCGAAAGGCCGCTTTCCAGCTTGCCTTTTTCTCTGGGGTTTTCGCTTTTTGTAAGTTTAGAGCGAATATCGGTTACTTCTTTTAGAAGTTTCTGTTCATATTGCTTATAACCCTTGACCGTCTCCACGAGATTGGGGATAAGGTCATGCCGCCTTTTTAACTGGACATCAATCCCGCTCCACCCCTCCTTCATCAGATTTTTGCATCTAATCAAGCGATTAAATATACCTATTACTACTATAACTATTAATGCAAGAAGCGCAATTATTACTTTAATTCCCATTATCTTCTATCCTCCTTTTTTTTAAACACTTAACTTCTGTCTGAGCGCCTTTAAATTAACTACATCTTCTCTATTATACTCCAATAAAGTCGCCAGCGCCTGCTCGTCTCCGTACCGTTCATAGTCATACCATAACTGCACAGCCATAAACCCGTCTACGCCCACTACCTTTCTCTCAATACCCAGCTTTCTCTCAACTTCTTTTAAGCCGCCGTATATATTTTGGTCCCAGCAGTCATACATTAAATCTCTATGCACACAATGCTCTGCGAGGTCTATACCCAATTTTGCTTTAATAAAAGGCAGATCAAAACGCGAGCCATTATAACTATATAACGCGGCATCTTTTCTTATTAATTTAACTAACTTTGAAGTACATATATCATTGCCCACCAATTGTATGGTCTGACTTTGATTACCGTAGTCCATATGTAAACCAATCACAGTTAAGCTTTCACGCTGCAGGCTTAAACCCGTAGTCTCTATATCAATATAAACGGAACATTTCACATCAGTTTCCTTTCTTTTTAACCGCCCCTTAGTCCCACCTCGGAGGTAAACTATTTAATCCAGCGACTTAAAAGAAGTCATGGTAATAGGCCTTCCATGGTCAATCATATCCCTTATTTTTCGCTTAAGCCATTCTTTAAATAAATTCCGTGTCCATGGAACTAATCCCATAAAACCTATCAGGTCGGTTATAAAACCGGGCGTTAGGAGCAATATACCACTGCCTAAAATTAAAACGCCGTCAAACAATTTATCTGTCGGCATCCTGCCCTGATTTACATCTTTCTCAATCCTGCGCAGAGTAAGAAGCCCCTGTTTTTTTGCCAAATATGCACCGGTTACACCTGTAATAATAACAATTCCCAGCGTATAACCCACTCCTATATACTGGCCAACCTTGATTAAAAGGGCCAGCTCCAGAACCGGAACTATGGTAAATAATAAAATCAAATATCCCAACATAATACAGTCCACCTCGCAGGTGGGTTATTTAATAAAGGTGTTTCTGTTTACCCCTATATGAGAAAGCCACCGTCGCCGCAGACCGTTAGAGAACAAAGTTCTTTAACAGGGTTTACTTTATATCTAAATCTAATTTGTGGGTTCTTTGCTTGGCAAGGTCCCAGGCATATTCGTAAAGATGCAATCCTTTTGAGCAAGCCACAATCTCTCCGTTTTCCACGCCAATCTCTGCGGCCATATATTGTTTTACCAACTCAAGTCCGCCGAGATTGGAAGGAAAACCGCCCCAGAGATCCCAGGAACGAAAATACAAAAAGAAATGTAATTTCCCGTAACGCACACGGGTGTCTATAAGACGCAAACATGGCGGGTCTGTGAGTTTCAAATCAGATGGCATGCCTATCTCCATAATGGCCTGGTTGGTTCCAAAGCCATCTTTTTTGTAAATCTTTATAACCTCTTCCACCTGGTTGCACTTAAGCGGCATTTCTTTTATCATCTTTTTACCGTCGCTTTCTGTTTCAATTTTTACCTTTGGATCTACCAGCCTCTCGCCGTAGGTATAATCTTCGGTTTCGGTCTTAGTGCTGGTCAGGAGATATTGCAGATATTGATTTATATATTCCATACTGGTAGGTGCAGGTATGCTTGAACCTTCGGGTATAACAGGAATTATTTGATGGGCGGGATTTTTAACGCGAAGAGTAATAAAATCAAACTCAAGACGATGCTGACTCACATAACTTCCGCGGTCTATTTTATAGACATAGCCCTCTTCTAATATTTTTGCCAGGCATTGAAACCAGGCATCGTCTAAATCAAAGGCCTCTATATAAACAGGCTTAAGTCCTCTTTTTTTTGTCTCTTCGCTCATCTTTTTTTCCTTATATCCAGATATATTATAATATGAGCGCACTCCAAGTTCAACAAAAAAATAATGCTGCTGCCCATAATAAAGACGGATAAAGCAAAATAAAAAGCCTGTCTATTTCTAGACAGACTTTTTATATATAAAAATTACAATTAACACTACAAATTCAAAGATATTAATTCAGTTTTTATTACTTTATAGAAACAATCTTTATATCAAATTTCAATGTTTTGCCTGCCAGAGGATGATTAAAATTTATAACAACCATATTCTCTTTAACCTCTGTAATTTTTACCGGAAAAACTTTGCCATCAGCACCTTTTGCCTGAACATACATGCCGACTTGCGGCTTAATCTCAGACGGAAGAGACGAACGCGGAACCTCCTGAAATGCCTCAGGGTCTGATAAACCATAAGCTTCTTCCGGGGGCACAACAACAGTTTTTTCATCTCCAACTTTTAGTCCCTCGAGTTCCTTTTCAAGGCCTACTATAATCTGTCCTTCTCCTTGAGTATATTGCAGGGGGCTTTTGCCTTGCGAACTATCTATCACCTCACCTTCTACAGTGAGCGTATAATCAATTGAAACTTCTTTCCCTTTCTCAACAATCATATTTTTTGCTTCCCCTATACCTGCATTAAATCCAAAATTAAAAACCAATACAGAAAGCAAAGTTGCATACAAAAGTTTCATGGCTCTCCTCCTTTCTCCAAATCCTAAAACAAAAAACTTAAGTTTAAACATTACAAAACTTACACCTGAAAATATTTAAACTCTCAAATCAGTTTTTTATAATATCTCTTATATGAGAATCCGTCAAGATAAATTTAAAAAAGAAAGTAGATAACTTGTGGTGTTTTCAGTGCTTATTTTGGAATATGCACGTTAATCGCACGTGCTCCCTTAGGAGATTTCTCAACTTCAAATTCGACTTCCTGCTCTTCATTCAAAGCATCAAAACTAACATCCACAAGGCTGCTCTGGTGAAAAAATATTTCTCTGCCATCGGTGGCACTGATAAAACCAAAGCCTCTATCGCGAACTAACTTTTTTATTTTTCCTGTCTGCATTTTAATCCTCCTTAAAATAAGGCCCGGTAATTATAACCGGGCCTATTTGTTATCGAGTTATAACTTTACTACTTGTGTGGCTTGTTCACCTTTAGGGCCCTGCTGAATTTCAAACTCAACTTGCTGACCTTCTTCTAAAGACTTATAACCGTCACCCTGAATTACGCTGTGATGCACAAACACATCCTCGCCTGACTCAGGAGTAATAAACCCATAACCTTTCTGGTTACTGAACCATTTAACTGTTCCTTTTGCCATTACTTACTACACCTCCTTCTTACAAAATTATAGTAAATCCTGCCTGCCGGCAGGTAGGAATGACAGAAACAAAAAACGCAAGGCGAACTTTCTCATTACCTTGCGGCCTAAGACTTCCACTCCTTATTTACTACTGCATGTAGTGTATCTCAATATTTGCTGTTTGTCAAGTAAATTCATTCCCTCAACAAACCCAAATAACTTTCAACTTATTTGCTTTTTTGCCTCAAGACATCCACTATCTTTATCATTCCCATCGTATCTAAATGGCAATATTTTTCAAGTGCCGCACGAACACGCCGACGCTCCTCTTCGCCTACATCTTTATTAAAAGTTACCCTGCAATATTCGTGGCTGGCTATTGCGCCATTTGCTATTTCCATATCTTTATAAGCAAAGTCTGTAACAGCGGGGAGCACTTTTTTAAGAGAGGCGCTGCCTCCTTGAGCCGGATGGTAATAAAAAAAGTTTCTAAAGGGCCCAAGAAGATCTACAAAGCGCCCTTCTACTTTTTCAAACCAATTTTTAAATTCAGGATATATTTCAACTGCGCCTCTGAGCACATCTATTTCAAAACTGGCATTATAGGCCATAATCGATCCTGAATTACCCAATAAATTCTTTAACTGTTTTAAAATTTCAGGGCGGGGGTCCTTATCTCCGGGAGCTAAATAAGAATAATGCATAGACCGGACTCCCTTATTTTTAACAACATGCAGGGAATATTGAAACATAATATTTTCATAAGGCCTTGATAGTTCATAAACCGGTATGGCAGGGCCTATGGTTTCAAAATCAAGAAAATAAAGCGGGTACTTTAATCTACTCATAAACTCTTTTATAGCCTCTTTATCAATGTATGGCTCCTGGGCTTTATGACTACCGACCTGGATAACCTGTTTGCGCTTTAAGCCAAAATTATCAGAAATATCTGCTATTTTCAAAATACCTCTTTTTATAAATTCAAAAGCCAGTTTTTTCCCTCCGGAAAGCATAAAAACATGGCCCTTGTCCGGCAAAAAGTCCCAACAGATATCTTTAAGCGGACAAGTATATGGCTTATTACAATGCGGCCCTACTCTTACATCCGGCATATTCTCCCCGGTTATAACTTTCAGCATCTTGGCCACTTCTTTTTCTATGCCGGTTTTTAATGCATTGATTTGCTTTGTGATATCTTCTTTTAAAAACAACTTTTCCGGTTCAACTTTACCCCTGCGGACATATTGATTATTAATATACATAAGATAACATCTGTGTATTTTTATCCCAGCCCCTTCGTAGGTATATTTCTGAAAAGCAACATCCGTAAGATGTTCGTTTTTGATTCCGGTTGAACTTTTAACCTCAATTAAATCCCAGGCGTCTTCATCAACCGACACGAGTATATCGGCTAAGGCATAAGCGCGCCTATAAACAAAACCCCCTTCAAAAAGGGGCTTGCGAAGTTTTAAGGATTTCAAGGACTGCTCGGCATGCTTCTCAGGTATGTGGCGTCTTTCTAATCTAATCCCCTCGGGAAAAAGCTTCTGCGCCCATTGGCCAACTTTTTTGCCCTGGTCAAATATGGCCTGCCTTAAAGCATCAACTTTAGGAATATCCTGCCGGCGGTTATATTCATACCAGAGTAATTTTGGGCACTGAAGTCCTTCCATGTATTTACTTTTAGATAAAAACGGCGGGGTTTTTCTTTTCATTTAAATAGCATTTAAATAGGGACAGCGACCATTTATTAAATAATGCGCGGCGGCTTTGCTCACGCACATTCGAGATTAACTGTGTTCGAGGTTAAGCCTCACACAATAGTTGTTCGAGAGTTGTTCGAGGCTAAGCCTCGCACACACTGTTCGACGGTTTTGTTCGCACAATAGAAGCGCAGCCTATTTTGAAATAGGCTGCGCTGTGATTTTCTCACAAAATCTCTTCTAATTCTATACAGCAGCGTATATGAGCAATATGCCCATGGCTAAAGCTACAATACTAAGAAGCCGCAGGGTTGCAGGAGGTTTTGTCATCCACCACTCCATCTTAGATATTAGTTTTTTGGGCTCAATGGTCAAGATAATGATACCCTTGATAAGCGCCAGGATACCCATTATAGCCACAAACCAACTCAACCTGCATTGTGAAGCAGCAAGCAACATGATAATGCTGACTAAAATGCTCAAGCCTGCCCCGGTGCGAATTCTTCCTTTTTTTGTCCAGAAAGATATATATGCCTTATACTGGTGCGGACTTATCAGGAAAACAATCCCAAAGCCCACTATGATAATACCTATCAGCCTAACCCATATAAGCATAATGCTACCTCCTTTTTTAAACAGTTAAATAATGTGCGGCGATTTTGCCCGCACAACTTTGTGCGAGGCAAAACCATCGCACACTGTAATCAGCTCTTATTTTGCAAATTTATTATACAGCCAGGCCGTTATAAGGCCGCCGATACCGGCATCCACAAAACCCCAGATACCACCGATGATACTTCCTAAAATTGTCGGCTTGTAACCAATGTATAAAGTTGCCATAAGGCTTTCGAGTCCAGAACCCCAAACACAGAAAGTATTTATGAGGCCTAAAATCAACATAGCTCCACCCCACACAATACCAAAGGCAAACCCAAATGCCCTTACATCCAACTTTTTCATTTTCCTTCCTCCTTTTCTAACTAATCCATTCTTCCATATGATTATACCTTCAAAAACACGCCACTTCAAGGGCCAGCTTAAAATTCATCCAAAAACACCTCTAATACGATTATTTATCCGTCCTATCAGAAAGATTGACTGCTAAGCGCAATAAAAGCATTATCCCGATAAACGCAAATGCTGCAATCCGCAAATTTTTAAAAAGTTTTATCTTTTCCCTTTTTTCCTTTACAATGTTTTCTAAAAAGTCTCCGGGGGCTTTTATGCTTCCCAGATTTTCTTCAAAGTCTTTGGCCAGAGCCAACTCACCTCGCATCCTGCCTTGAGAAGATTCTTTATTGAGTTCAATCTTAAGGCCGCGCATCCCACCTATCTGGTAAGCAACGAGTAATTTATCATACAGGTATAATTCAATTCCGTAATGCGCGATTTTTCTTACTGTATAAAAGTTAGCCCATATAAAAAGGACTACAAGCACAACGGTAATCGTTGTTCTGATCTTATTCTTTCTTGAAGATTTCATAATTTTGTTATATTGACAACATATAGCACTATTCCTCAGGGGTAAATTTAAACTTCTGCCCCGCCACGGATGCTTCGGCCATCAAACCACCTTTTGGAAGCGTGAATATTGCAACGCCGTTACTATAATCTGTATCTGCAGATGCACCGGAAGCAACAAGGATAGCGGAAACGGACGCACCAAACTCAAGGTTGTTGCTCGTAAATGTATCCAAGGCTGCCTTGTCTTTAAAGAAAATAATCTCACTATATGACTGACCTCCCAACTGAATTCCGATACTTACCTGTTTTAAGGTTGCACTACCAATAATATTGCCCCGCTCAAAGACCTTTCCTTGCCCGTAAGCACCGCCGATAGCTATTGCGCCCTTACCTACCGTGGGAAATACCGCATAACCGTACGCTTCACCAAAGAAAACCTTCATACCCGGATCTCTTTTCTTAAACTCACTAATAGTAACTTTAATTTTCTCAATAGCTTCTTTCTTGGCAGCATCAGCAGCCTTCTCCTTCTTGGCAATCTCGGCAGCCTTCTCCTCCTTGGCAAGCGGATTCCAACCCGCATACGCTCTAATGCCGGCAAAAACAAGGATGCTAACTACAATGCCTACTATAACAACTTTTCTCATATGCCTCCTCCTTTCATTTACTCCCACACCAATATATTGGTGTGGGAGTTTACAGATAGTTCTCTTTACATAAGACATTGCTTATTTCTTATCCTTCCGGTGGTGTTCTGTAAATTTAATAATTTCGTTCATCATCCTTACAGACTCAACAGGATAATTTCCTGATGCGGTTTCTGCCGAAAGCATCACAAAATCAGTTCCGTCTAAAATAGCATTGGCAACATCGGTAACTTCAGCCCTTGTGGGGCGGCTGTGCTCAGTCATATGTTCAAGCATTTGCGTTGCGGTAATTACAAATTTTTTCATCCGGTTGCATTTTTTAATAATACGTTTTTGTATCATCGGTATTTCATAAATAGGCACAGCTATGCCCATATCTCCCCTTGCTATCATTATACCATCTGAGGTATCAATAATTTCATCTATATTTTTTATAGCTTCTCTGCTTTCTATTTTGGCCACAATATGACAGCGGGGCATCCTCGGTTTGATAAGATCCTTTAACGTATCAATGTCTTTGCCCCGGCGCACAAATGACTGGGCAATATAATCAACTTTGTGTTTTATACCAAATTCTATGTCTGTCCTGTCTTTAGATGTAAGGTTTGAAAAGGGAATATGCACCCCCGGC
>CAYUDR010000047.1:0-6745 GCA_964443705.1 uncultured Planctomycetia bacterium
ATGGTTTTTTAAATAATCTTCAAGCTTACGTAGGCGACAATAGCCTCCTGGCTTATCCACTTATTTTTTTTAGCGGGATATTGGTAAGCCTTACTCCTTGTTTTTATCCATTAATTCCCATTACCGTTGGTTTTATCGGGGCTTCGAGTTCAGGTTCTACAAAAAAGAGTTTTTTCTTATCCCTGGCTTACATTCTGGGCCTATCTTTAGTATATTCAGCCTTGGGCGCAGCAGCTTCTTTGACTGGTTTTTTCCTTGGCCGGATAACGTTCTCGCCCTGGGGCTTCTTTTTTCTGGGGGGCATTTTTATTGCTTTAGGCCTAAGCGCGTTAGGGCTTTACAGTGTACCCTTCATTAATTTTACAAAAACCAATCTGTCTAAGCCGAAAAATTACCTGGGCAGTTTCCTGGTGGGAGCCGCTTCCGGCCTTGCGGTAGGACCTTGTATCGCACCCGCCCTGGGGGTTATCCTGGCATATGTGGCTACGAGAAGGAATATCCTTTTTGGAGTCAGCCTTTTGTTTACATTTGCTTTAGGTATGAGTATGTTGTTTTTGTTTTTAGGCACTTTTTCATCATTGCTCAAGAAGATACCGCGGGCAGGTAAGTTTAATATAATAATTGAGAAAATCTTTGGCATTATTCTTTTAGTCATGGGCACGGTTTTTTTAATAATGGCAGCCAGGAGGTTATTATGAATAGTTATTTTTATGAAATGACTTTTAGCAATCGATGGTTGTTTTTTATTTTGCACATTTTTTTCTGGCTATTGATTGCTCTTGGTGTTATTGGTTTGGTCAGATGTATTATTGCGCCCGGCCAGAAGAAAAAAGATGAAGCCCTTGAATTGCTCAAAAAAAGATATGCCAAGGGCGAAATAAACCGGCAGGAGTTTGAGGAAAAAAGAAAAGATTTGCTCAAAGCCTAGATTATCCGTGTTTATCCCGGCAGCGGCAAAAGAAAATATACTGCCTTTTATAATATAAGAAATTATAAAAATCTTTGACACAATTTAAATTTTAAGTTATAATAACAAGTCTTGCCGTAATAAAATTTTTAAAGTAAAGGGATTTTAATTAAAATGAAAGAGATTCGTATTAACGCCCGGGCTGGCCAGGGAGCCATTACTACGGCCGTTTTGCTGGGTAAGGCTGTTTTTGTGAGGGGCGAATATGCCTATGCCTTTCCTAATTTTGGCGCGGCCAGGATGGGGGCGCCCATGAATTCATTTGTGCGCACAGATAATAAACCTATCCGCCTGAGAAGCCAGGTTTATTATCCGGATTATGTTCTGGTAATAGATCCTACCCTGATAAATGATGTTAATATATTTGAAGGGATTAGAAAGGGGGGTTCTGCGATTATAAATGTAGCCAGGACCACCAAAGTGCCCCAGCCCCCTGAAGGGATTAAGGCCTTTAGCCTTCCGGCTACAGATATCGCCAATAAAATTATAAAACGTCCACTCGGCAATACCGTATTGCTGGGTGCTTTTGCTGCTGTCAGCGGCCTCATCGATATAAAAGATTTAAACAAAGTCATAGAAGAACGCTTTGCTGGAGAAGTAGGCGTGCTTAATCAAAAGGCTGCCCAGGCAGGTTTTGATTATATAAAAGAAAAAAGCAAATAATAGTAATAAAGAAGGACGGAAATTATGTATGTTAAAATAAATGCTAAGCCAGGTTCAAGTGAGGCCAATAAAACCGGTTCCTGGCGCAGCGGTAAAAAACCAAAATTTCTTCAGTCTCGCTGCATAGCTTGTCAGTTGTGTGCTATTATGTGTCCTGAGGGATGCGTGACCGGAAAAGGTAAGTGCACATTTAATGTTGACCTTGATTATTGTAAGGGCTGCGGAATTTGCGCTGCAATCTGCCCGGTAAAAGATATCGAGATGGTTGATGAGGAAGAAAAAACCCAATCCAGAAAAATCAGCGAGTGGAAGGAAGATAAATGAAAGAGTTTTTGGAAGGTTCAAGAACTGTAGCTAAGACAGTGGCCCTTGTTAAGCCGGGGGTAATTTCAGCTTATCCCATTACGCCCCAGACGCATATCGTTGAAGACTTAGCCCAGATGGTGGCTGATGGAAAATTAAAGTCAGAATTTATTAATGTTGAGAGTGAGCATTCCGCTGCCAGTGCAGTGCTGGGTGGCAGTGCGGCCGGGGTACGGGTTTTCAGCGCTACCAGTTCACAGGGGCTTCTGTTGATGACGGAAGTCCTTTTTAATATTGCCGGCATGCGACTGCCGGTGGTTATTGTATGCGCTAATAGATCGGTTTCTGCGCCTATCAACATATGGAATGATCACCAGGATGCGGAAACTGTCCGGGATTCCGGCTGGATACAGCTTTTTGCAGAAAACATACAGGAAGTTAGCGACCTTCTTCTTTTAGCATACCGGCTGGGGGAGCATAAAGATATTATGTTGCCTGTGCTGGTAAACATGGATGGTTATATTCTTACTCATGGACATGAAGTTGTTGATATGCCCGAGGAAAAAGAAGTGAAAAGATTTTTACCTCCCTATCAGGCGCCCTATAAGCTTGATGTGGAAAATCCCATTAGCATGGGCCTTTTGGGGCCGCCAGATTCCTATATGGAAACAAGATTTGTCATCCAGGAGACCATGAAACAGGCCGTAGAATTAATACCAAAACTCTGCGGCGAATTTGAAAAAGTCTTTGGCAGAAAATTAAACGGCCTTATCGAAACTTATAGGACCGAAGATGCGGATGTCATTTTTGTGGCAAAAGGTTCAGTAGTCGGTACTATTAAGGAAGCAGTGGATAGATTAAGAGAGAAAGGAGAAAAGGTAGGCGTTTTAAAAATTGTTACTTACCGTCCTTTCCCGGCAGAGCTGGTTTATAAAGCACTTTCCGGCACTAAAAAGATAGCGGTGGTAGAAAAGGCCATTTCTCTTGGTTCAAGCGGGCCTATGCATTTGGAGGTTTGCAGGTCTTTTGCCAATAAAAAGGAAAGCCCGCAAATAAATGGTTTTATAATTGGTCTTGGCGGCAGAGATATCAGGATAAAATCAATTGAAGAGATAATTCAGGTAGTTTCAAGGACACAGAGTGAAGATAAGTTTATAGATTTAAAAAAGGGATTATAGATGAGCAAAATTCATTTGTTTGCGCCGGGACATACGGCATGCGCAGGCTGCGGCCAGGCTATAGCCGCCAGGCTGGTAGCCGATGCGGCCGGTAGGAATACCATAATTCTTAATAATACCGGTTGTCTTGAAGTTTTTTCTTCCAAGGCACCGGAGAGTGCGTGGGGAATGCCATGGATGCATTCTTTGTTTGAAAATGCGTCTGCGGTGGCTTCAGGCGTTGAGGCGGCTTTAAAATTTTTAGGCAAAAAAGAAGGTGTAAATGTCATAGCCCAGGGCGGCGATGGCTCAACAGCTGATATAGGCTTTGGAGCTTTATCTGGAATGTTTGAGAGGGGCCATGATGTATTATATGTCGGTTACGATAACGAAGCTTATATGAACACCGGCGTTCAGCGAAGCGGGCTGACACCATTTGATGCCAATACTACTACTTCGCCTGCGGGTAAAGAGTCTTTTGGCAACTGGCGTCCCAAAAAAGATTTAATATCAATTGCTGTGGCTCATCACATACCTTATGTTGCTTCGGCTTCGGTAGGTTATCCCATGGACATCCAAAAGAAAGTAAAAAAGGCTTTTTCTATTAAAGGTCCTAAATATATTCAAATTTTTGTCCCCTGCCCTCTTGGCTGGAGGCATCCGCCCCAGTTGACACCCGAGATAGGTAAGTTGGTGGTTGAAACCGGCCTTCTGCCGTTGGTTGAATATGAGAACGGAAAATTAGCCGTTAAAAAAATCAAGGAAATTAAACCGGTCCAGGAGTATTTGAAGCAGCAAAGACGCTTTGCTCATCTTTTTAAAACAGAAGAAGGCAAGGAACAGATAAAAAAGATTCAAGAAATAGCCAACGCTAATATAGAGAAATTTGGATTAAAGTAGGAAGAGTCGAAAAATGGAGGTGAGAGAATGAAGGCAGTAATAGATAAAGATGCTTGCACTGGTTGCGGACTTTGCACCAGCACTTGCCCGCGGGTCTTCGAGCTGGAAAATGATAAAGCAAAAGTAAAAGTAGATGAAGTGCCTGAAGATGCCAAGGAATGTGCCAGGGAAGCAGAGAGAGATTGTCCATTAGAAGCTATAAAAATTAGCGAATAGTTTTTTAACTTTAAAATTTAAATCAAAAAGGCCTTATGAAATTTAAGGCCTTTTGTTTTAGGTAACCTTGATATAGCTAGCCTGTGAGTAAACTGTGCGATGGTTTTGCCTCACACAGTTAACCTCAGACAATTAAAAAGCTAAAAATAGAAACGTACCCTTTTTTACAAAAGTTACAAATTTTACTTGATTTTGTACCTTTGGTGTGTTAAATTTAAAATAACGTCTACTCTCCTTAAAAACAGGAGTTCTGGTATGATAAAACCTAATCCTTTTACTCCTCAATCCGGCTGGGAACCGAAGATTTTTGGCGGAAGAGAAACCCAGCTCCTTGATTTCGAAAATACCCTGGCGCAGTCTGTCGCCTCCCGCTCCAATCACATGGTGGTGGTAGGAGAATGGGGCATAGGTAAAACCTCCCTCTTAAAACAATATAAAAAAATCTCTCAAGGACTCGGCTATCCGGCTGCTTACTGTTCTGTTTCTCAATTTGCCGATCGTTCAAAGCCAATTGATGGTATAAACTTAATTACCCAGGAAATGGCTTTTGGTTTTCCCAGAACAAAATCTCTTTCTCGCTTTTTGGGGGATATGGAATCAGTCGGCCTTAATATGGGTTTTATTTCTGCTACCCTGAAGAAAGATAAGAAAACCAAGAAAAAACTCCAGGCACAAGTTCAATTCGCAAGCTTCCTTATAACTTTATTTAAATCTTTGAAAGCCAAACTGGCAGTTATTCTTTTGGATGACATACAGAACTTGCTTCCTATATCCGAAGTTATTGATATTTTAAGAAGCGTTTTAAGTAAAGACGAAATTTTATCTCAGACAAGGTATCTTTTTGTTCTTTCCTCAACGCCTGAAGGCTGGGCTGCTTTTATAGATAAACATGACCCGGTTGGCAGATTTTTCAGGCGCAGGGAACTCATCAGCCCTTTAACCAAAGAGCAGGTTGAAGTTATAATCTCAAAGACCCTTAAAGACACCGGAGTTAATTTTGAAAAACAGGTTATAGAAAGGGTTTTTTCTTATACGCAGGGTCATCCTTATGAATTACAGCTTTTATGCAGCCACCTTTATGATTCTCAAATAGAAGGCGAGGTTTCCTTAAAGCAGTGGGAGGGCGCTTTTGTCAATACTTTAAGGGAGCTCGGCCACGATTATTTTAGTTCGTTATTTAAGCGCGCCAGCGAAAGGGAAAGTGATGTATTGAGGATTTTGGCAGAGAAGAATAAACCGCTTAAAATAGCTGACATCCGCTCTATTATGATAACTGAAAAAAGGGCTAAAAATTTTCCTGTAGCCAATATAAAGAATTTTCTTTACAGGCTCAAAGATAAGGGTTTAATAAAAAGGCAGGAGGACAATAGTTATCATATACTTGACCCCATGTTTGCCGAATATGTCCAGAGAGAAAAAAAGCAGGATTAACCTTAAGCGAGACTAAAGCGAGCGAGAATATATATGAGGAAGTTAATTTATATAATATTATTTTTTCTGGGGTTTAGTTTAAATTGCGCTGCATTTGCCCGTGAAATCATTGTTTTAGATAATTTTGAAAATATAAGCGGATGGAGACAAAATATGAGCGAGGGCAACCGGCTTGGAATTAAAAGTATCAATATACCGCAGGGCAAAGCCCTTAAAATGGATTTTGATTTAGGAGAAAAGCTTGGCTGGGTTCAAATCGGCAAAGAGATGGATGTAGAAATTTTTCCTAATACCAAATTTATCCTTGAAGTGGCTGGCAATCCCAATAAAAATGTACTTGAATTTAAATTGGTCGATAGGGATGGAACAAACTTCGGGAAGAAAATAGTTCTCGATTTTAATACAAAGAAATTTCAGAAAATAAATATACCATTTGAAGAATGCCGTTATTTGTGGGGCGGAAAAGATAAATCTTTCGGGAATTTAAAAGAAATCTGGCTGGCGCTCAGTCATGGCCCGGGCCATGGCGAAAAGGGGAATCTGGTAATAAAAAGTCTATCCCTTCAGCCATTAAAAAATATGATTGAAATCCAGACCAGTCAGGTTGGTTTTCATCCCACAGACAAAAAACAGGCTGTAGTGCGCCTGAAGTATTATCAGGGCCCTGACAGGTATCTGGATAATATAAAATTTAAAATTCTTGGCAAAAAGAACAAAAAAATCTATTACCGTGCCGATGCCGCCAGATGCGACTTTAAAGACTGGCCCGGCCAATACTTTCTATTGGATTTCTCAGACTTTAGCCAGCCGGGCGAATATGTAATAGAGATATTCACAACTCATGACCCAACTGATTTTTTACGCACCCAATCTTTTCCTTTTAAAATTGAAGAAGATGTACTCAATAGCAAAACAACCATTCCCGAATTTACCTTCATCAACCACCTAAGGTGCGGGGAAACTTGTCATCTTAAAGATCCTGTGCTTGGCGGCTATCACGATACCCTGTTTGACCTTGGTAAAAGGCCATGGTCGTTAACGCACCTTCTTTACGGGCTAAGCACCTATTACCAAAAAGGCAAGCTGCTTGCTATAGATGTTGATGGAA
>CAYUDR010000047.1:6755-9256 GCA_964443705.1 uncultured Planctomycetia bacterium
TCTTTCCGCAGATGTCAACAAAGACGGCATCCCCCAGCCGCAAGATGAACTGGTGTGGCTCACAAAATTTATGATTGATATTACCAATGATGATGGTTCGGTTAGCTGGGTGGGAATTACGCATAATTTTCAACCTTATATGAAAGAAGGAGAATATTATGTTTATCTGGCTTTTTTGGCGCCCCGGGATGATAAATTGCCCAGAATTAAAGATAAAACCAAGAGTATCCTGGCAACCTGTTTTAATACAGTGGCTTTAACTTCTGCCTCCCGGGCACTTAACAAAATAAACCCGCAGCTTTCCGCAAGCGCCCTCGATACCGCTGTTAAAAACTGGGTGTGGGCCAGTGAACAAAAACTCTCAACCTCCCAGGATTTAGGTGCTTTTATATGGGCTAGTGCATCCTTGTATAAAATGACCGGTGATGAGAAATATTTTGAGAAGGCCAGGACGTCTTTACCGCGACTTCTTGAATTGCAGGCGCTTGACTATACTGATTTTGAAAATGCCGCCTGCGGAGATTTTTATACCTCAAAATCAGAAAGGAATTTTAATTGGCAATATAAATATGCCATACACAAAATAGGCATAAATATGGGGCTTATGGAACTTGAAGATGTTTTAAAACAAAAGAATGACCCATTGTGGTTTGATGCTCACTACGCTAATGCGGTTTTCGCTAATAGCTATCTAAGAAACATGGCCAATCTAACTCCTTACAACCAGGTGGCTATGGGCCTTGAGAAGGAAGAGGGCCGTTATAAAATTTATTATTTTTCGGGTGAGAAGGGCCAGGTAGCTGCCGCTCATACTCACGGTTTAAACTGTGACCATTACGCTTTGGGGCTGGTTGCATTAGAGTGGGCTAAGAGGACGGGCCAGCTTGAATTTGAGGAATTTGCCGATGAGCAAATGCAATGGACGCTTGGGAAAAACCCTTTAGGCAATTGTATGGTCAGCGGCGTGGGAATGAGAAATTTACCGGTGATGGCAGAATTTGTAGGCAGAGGGCCTGTTCCGGGGGGCATACCTAATGGCATAACCAGCGCCAAAGGAATGCAGCCGGAATGGTGGGGAAGCGGTGCTTCAAGCGGAGAATACTGGCTGCCGCATAATAGCTATTTTTTGGCACTTATGCCGCGCCTCGAAAAAAAGGCCAAAATTTCAGGGAAAGTTTTTTTAAAAGGAGAACCTGTTAAGGGCGTTAAGGTCAAAATATATGATGATGAAAGTTTTAGTGAAACCGTTAAAACCGACAAAGAAGGTCATTTTGGCCCTCTTGAGCTTATTCCTCAAAAGAAATACAATTTAGCTATAGAAAAAAAGAATTTGAAATTCAAAGAGGCATTTTACGCCATATCAGACCAGGTAAAAAATGTGATTGTGAACCTGGATAGGCAAGCAGAACTTGAACTTTTTGTACCGGAGGAATTAATAGTTGGTGAGAAACAGATTGTGGGGGTAAAAATAGAGAATAAAGCAGCATTTTCCCAGAAAATTACTCTTCGCCTTTACGTTAAAGGCGCCAAATCTTCAGGAGATTTAGAGAGAACGTTTAAATTATCTGCCGGTGAGCAAAGAACTTGTGATTTTAATATAGTTGCCGAAGAGACAGTGCCGGTTTTGATAAGAGCTGAGATTGTAGGTCAGCCTGAAATTTTTGATGAGGCCTACAGGATGACCAAAGAACCCCTGTATAATAAATAAGGCCTGTGCGAGGCTGCCTGTGCGAGGTTAAGCCTCGCACAGGCCTTGCCATCGCACAAAAACAGGGGTATAATTCTTTTTTTTTGGAGGAGGTATGAAATGAGTTTGGAGAAAAAAATTGACAAAGATTTAATTGTGTCCCTAAAAGCCAGAGACGAAATAAAGGTTAGCACCCTGCGCTTTTTAAAAGCAGCCCTGAAAAATTATGCCATTGAAAAAAAAGCTAAAGAGCTAAAAGACCAGGATATTATTTCTATTATTCGCAAGCAGATGAAACAGCGCCTGGATTCTATAGAGGCATATGAAAAGGGAAATAGGCCAAAGCTCCTTGATAAAGAAAAGAAAGAACTTGAAATTCTAAAATCTTATATGCCGGAGGAGCTACCCGTAGATGAATTAAAAAAGATAGTATCACAGGCCATTAGAGAGTCAGGCGCAAAAACCACCAGGGAAATGGGAAAAGTAATGGGCCTGGTTATACCTAAGGTTGGAGGCAGAGCCGGGGGTAAAATCATATCTAAATTGGTGGTTGAAGAATTAAAAAAATTAGAAGGCGAAGAGGAAAAAGAAAAAAGCGAATGAAGAAATGTGTTAATTTGTAGGTGAAAGGAGTTTTAATCTATGCAGTATGGGTATTTTGATGAGGAAAATAAAGAATTTGTTATCACCCGGCCGGATACGCCTACTCCCTGGATTAATTATCTTGGAAGCGATGAGTATTGCGGGTTGATATCCAACACAGCCGGTGGTTATAGCTTTCACAAAGATCCGCGTGATAGGCGGATTACCAGAT
>CAYUDR010000048.1:0-9092 GCA_964443705.1 uncultured Planctomycetia bacterium
AACAGGAATATCGTATATATCAATCTCTTCCCTTTTAATAAGATAAAGAAGCAAATCCAGCGGACCCTCAAAAATCTCTAATTTTATTTTGTAAGTCATTTTTAACTCGTTACTCGTGACTCCCGCCTGCCTCATCTTAGACTAAATATGTAAGAAGGCACAGCGTATCTCATTTGAAATAATTTATCTTCATTGCTTCTCTGACTTCTTCGATTGTCTGTTTGGTTGCAATTCTGGCTTTTTTCGTGCCCGAAATCAAAATATCGTCTACTAAAGATAATTTTTTCTCAAACTCTCTTCTTTTTTCCCGGAGGGGGTTTAAGAATTTATTTAAAGCTGCGCTTAAATCCTTTTTGCATTCCACGCAACCTCTTTTTCCAGACAAACAATCTTTTTTTATTTGATAAGTCTCGGTTTTATCAGCATGAAAAGTCAAATAATATAAATAGACCGGGCAACGATCTGGATGTCCTTTATCGTTGAGGCGAATTTTTTGGGGATCTGTAAACATCTGGCTAACCTTTTGTTCTACCGCTTTTGCAGAATCTGAGAGATAAATAACATTCCCCAAGCTCTTGGACATTTTCATCTGACCATCGGTGCCAACCAATCTGCCAACCTTACCAACCAAACCTTCCGGTTCAATTAATACTTTTTTGTATAATCTGTTGAATCTTCTAACAATTTCTCTGGTGGCTTCAATTATGGGCATCTGGTCTTCTCCTACTGGAACAAGATGTGCTTTAAAAATAGTAATATCGGCTGCCTGGGAAATAGGATATCCCAAAAAACCATACATGATATTATCTTTCATACCCAGTTGCTCAATTTCACTCTTAATAGTCGGATTGCGTCTTAAACTCGAGACGGTGGTAAACATTGAAAAATAGGTTGTCAATTCAAAAATTTCCGGCATTTTAGATTGCACGCATATGGTTGCAACCTGAGGATCCAAGCCACAGGCCAAATTATCCATGGCTATTTCTCTAAGATCATGAGCTAACTTTTCAGGATGATCGAAGTTGGTGGTTAAAGCTTGGACATCGGCTATCAATACATATTCTTCGTAGGTATTTTGCAACTTTACTCTATTGGCAATTGAACCCACAAAATGGCCCAGGTGCAATTTTCCGGTGGGCCTATCTCCGGTTAGTATTCTCTTTTTCATAACTTCTGTGCTATTTTCTCTATTTTGTAACACTCAATAATATCTCCAGCTTTTATCTCCTTGAAGTTAGAAAACGAAATACCGCATTCTTTGCCTTCAGAAGCTTCTTTAATGTCATTCTTGAAGTGTTTCAGCGAATCGATATGCCCTTCAAAAATGGGTTCTTTGTTCCTATACACAGTTGCATTTTCTCCTCTAATAATTTTACCCTTGCTGACAATACAACCCGCCACCACGCCTATCTTTGAAACTTTGAAAACTTGTTTTACATCAACTCGCCCGATGAAAACTTTATTTATTTTTGGTTCTAATAAACCTTCCATGGCTGCTTTGATATCCGATATTGCCTCATAGATTATATGATAAATTCTAACATCAATGCCATCGCTTGAGGCTGTGCTTTTTGCCGTTGGTTCCATTTTTACATGAAAACCTAACACTATAGCATTTGATGCCGTTGCCAGGAGAATATCCGATTCATTGATAAAACCAACGCCTGCATGAATAACTTTTAATTGAACTCTCTCGGTACTTAATTTTTCCAGATTTTGAATAAGTGCTTCCAGAGAACCTTGAACATCTGTCTTTACAATAATCTTAAGTTCTTTAATATGTCCACTCTGAATCTCTTTATACAAATCATCTAAAGAAATTTTCTCTTTTCTACCAGTACTGATTAATTTTTTCTCCTTTTCCTGACGATGCTTTAACATAGCAACTTCTCTAGCTTTCTTTTCATCTTTAATTACATAAAACAGCTCACCTGCATTTATCACACCGCTTAAACCTAAAACTTCTACTGGCGTCGACGGACCGGCTTCCTTTACCCTCTGGCCTTTATCATTTATAAGCGCCTTAACCTTTCCAAAATTCTTACCACATATAATTATATCGAAGGCCTTAAGAGTGCCGTTCTGAACTAAAACTGTAGATACCGGGCCACTGCCTCGCGTCAATTTACTTTCAATAACAACACCTTTAGCTAAACATGTGGGGTCGGCTTTCAACTCAAGCATTTCGGATTCAAGGGAAAGCATCTCAAGCAACTTATCTATTCCTTCGCCAGTTTTAGCAGAAACGTCTATTGTAACAGTTTTGCCTCCCCAATCTTCAGGAGTTAACTGTAATTCGGAAAGCTGTTTTTTTGTTTTCTCTATATCGGCTTGCGGTTTATCTATCTTATTTATAGCTACAACTATAGGCACATCAGCCGCACGTGCATGGTCTATAGCTTCAATAGTCTGAGGTTTAATTCCATCATCAGCTGCGACAACCAAAACAACTACATCGGTAACATGTGCGCCTCTGGCGCGCATGGCAGTAAATGCTTCATGTCCCGGAGTATCAAGAAAAGTAACCTTTCCGCGTTTTAAATCAACTTCATATGCTCCGATATGCTGGGTTATTCCACCTGATTCTCTATCAACCACTTTTGTCTTCCTGATTACATCCAACAGAGATGTCTTACCATGATCTACATGACCCATAAAGGTAACTACCGGCGCCCTGGGAAGAAGCTTAGACTTATCTATTCTTTCGTGTTCTGCCAGAATAAGTTCCTCGTCTGAAGGCAATTCAACTATTGTGTATCCATAATCTTTCGAAATACTTCTAGCAATTTCTTCGCTGATACCGTGATTTAAACTAAGGAAAATTTTCTTCTTTATTAAAGCCGAAATTAAGTAACTTGGTTTTATTTGCAATTTTAAAGCTAGCTCTCTAACAGTTAAAGGAAGTCGCACCTGTATCTCTTTAAGGGCAACTTCGGCCTGCGACATTTTTGTCTCTTTTGCCTTCCACTTCTTTTTTTGAACTTTGGGCTTTAATTCATGTATTAATATTTCGGCTGTTTCTTCGTCTACCGAACTCATATGGCCCTTAGCTTTCACCTTGAGTTCTTTTAATT
This sequence comes from uncultured Planctomycetia bacterium, assembly GCA_964443705.1. GTDB lineage: Bacteria > Omnitrophota > Gorgyraeia > DAOVKU01 > DAOVKU01 > DAOVKU01. The sequence goes on from CAYUDR010000048.1 coordinate 3,075, forward strand.
TGCCCAGCAATTCTTTGCTTGATATGCCTAATTTTTTTGCTAACTGATAAATCCTGATACTCAACTATTTACTCCTTATAATTTGTCCACCTAGACGGACGAATTTCTGACCTTAACGCATAAAGTCTCTTCGAATACTTCCGGGATCATTTAGCTTTCTTCGCTTCGGCTAAAATTTTCTGTGCTGTTTTTTTGCCTATCCCTTTAATCTTGGTTAACTCATCCATTTTTTGTGACCTTATCTTTTCCAAACTATCAAAACCGGCTTCTTTTAAAGCCTCAACGGTTTTTTTGCCAATACCCGACAATTTTTTCAAAGCTACTTCTTTTTTTTCTTTTTCTCTAGCTAATTCATTATAGCTTCTTATATCCATACTATAATTGACTAATCTGGAAGCCAATCTTACATTCTGACCATGTTTTCCTATGGCTAGGGATAACTGATCATTTTCAACTACAACCTCTATTCTTTTATTCTTCTCATCAATTTTCAATTCAGATATTTTAGCCGGGCTCAATGCGCCCCTGACGTATTTATCAATATCAAGTTCCCATCTTACAATATCGATTTTTTCTCCTTGAAGTTCTCTAACAATATTTTTCACTCTGGAACCCCGCATACCTACGCAAGCCCCCACGCTATCTATTTTTTCATCTTTAGAACAAACAGCAATTTTAGTGCGTTCTCCGGCATCTCGGGCAATAGCCTTAATTTCAACAATGCCTTCGTAAATCTCAGGAACTTCCAGTTCAAAAAGTCTTTTTACCAACATTGCATTTGCCCTGGAAAGTATTATCTGTGGTCCTCGACTTGTTTTTTTCACTTCAAGCACAAGCGCCCTGAGCCTATCACCCTGCCGACAATCCTCTCCTGCCAACTGCTCTTTTTTAGGTAAAATTCCTTCCGCCTTGCCCAGGTCCAAAACAATGGCATTTCTTTCAAATCGATGGACAGAACCAGTAACGATATCCCCTTTTTTGTTCTGGAATTCTTCAAAAGCGATATCTTTTTCTGCTTCTCTAATTCTTTGAATAATAACCTGCTTTGCGGTCTGGGCTGCTATTCTGCCAAACCTGGCATCCTTAATCTCTTTTCCGTCGGCAAAGACTGTAAAGTTGCCGGATTCAGGATCAAGTTTAACTACGATATCAGCAACCTTCTCACTAAAGGTCTTCTTGGCCGCAGAAACAAGGGCAGATTCTACCGCCGCAATTAAAATTTCTTTTTTAATCCCTTTTTCTTTTTCTAAATATTCCAAAGCCGATAATAGTTCATTATTCATTTATATTTTCACCTACCACTTCAATTTAATTTTTGCTGTTTTAATTAATTTAAAAGGAATTTTTTTTGTTTCTCGGTCTTCAGTTTTAATGATCACCGCTTCTTCCTCCACATCTACAATTACGCCTATAAACTTCCTTTTTTCTTCATAGAGAGCTTCCTTAGTTTTAATTCGAACTGTTTTCCCTTTTTTCCTCTCAAAGTCTTCTTTTGTAACTAACGGACGATCGGCGCCTGGAGAAGAAACTTCAAGCAGATACCCCTCCTGCAATAAGTCTGATTTATCCAGTAATAGGCCGATTTCTTCGTTAAGTTTTGTACACTCGGCCATACTAATGCCTCCGTTTTTTCTGTCAATCAATATTCTAAGAATGTTCCTCCCGTCGGCTCCCTTAAGCTGCAACTCCACTATTTGAAATTCACAATTATTCAGATGTTTTTTAACCAATTCCCTAATTTTATCTATTTCTTGCGCATCCATTTTTCTTTTATTTCCTCTTAATTGATAAAAAAAAGTGGGTCATGCGCCCACTCTAAACAATGAATCAAGTCTTAAGTTAAGACTACTATAGAGACTAGTTTTTGTCAAGCAGTTTTTTAATTTCCATCTCTATTTTATTAATTCTGATATTTTTAGCCTTATCCTCTTTCCTAAGAGACATCTCTACTATACCATTAGATAAAGTGCGCGGGCTTATAACAAGTCTCATATAAAAACCTATTAAGTCTGCATCTTTAAATTTAACCCCGGCTCCCCTATCCCTTATATCCAGAAGCACATCTATGTTAGCCTGAGTTAACTTTTTATAAATACTTTCTGCAAAATGAGTTACATCTTTATTTGAAGGGTTTAAAACAACTATAATTATCACAAATGGACTTAAAGATAGTGGCCAGCAAATACCTTTATCATCGTGATTTTGCTCAATAGAAGCAGCTACTATGCGGTTTATGCCCAAACCATAACAACCCATAATAATCGGTTTTTCTTTTTGGTCTACATCCAGATAAGTTGCACCGCAAACTTGTGAATAACGCGTGCCAAGTTTAAATATATGCCCTACTTCAATGGCCCGTTTTAGTTCCATCTTTGATTTTTGGCACTTAGGGCATATGTCCCCATTCTCTATAAATCGCAAATCAGCATATTTATCTATTTTAAAATCCCTCGGTTCATTAACACCCGTCAGGTGCATATCGTTCTTGTTTGCTCCACAGACAAAATTTGACATTCCCTTCACGGCATAATCAGCAATTATTTTAACTCCCCTCAAATTTACCGGGCCAGAAAAACCAACTTTACTACCAGCCAATTCTAAAATAGTCTTTCCATCCGCCAAATTGAATCTGTCGGTACCAAGCAACTTTTTCAATTTTGTCTCATTAATGCGGTGGTCACCGCGCACAAGAACAGCTACCGGTCCCTGTTTTTCTATACTATATATAATTGTCTTTACTAGATTTTGTGGGGAGACTTTTAAAAATTGACTGACTTCTTCAACAGTCATCTTTGAAGGCGTTGAAACTTCCTTTAAAAGACGTTGCTTTCCTCTTTTTTTACCGGTATCCTTAAAAAAACATGGAGCTACAGCCAGGCTAAAGGCAGCGCCACAATTACAACTAACTATAAAATCTTCTCCGCTCTCTGAAGGAACCATAAATTCAGCCGATTGGCCACCGCCCATAATTCCGGGATCCGCTTCTACCATAATAAAATCAAGCCCACAGGAAGAAAAAATATTACAGTAGGTCTTTCTCATCAATGCATAATTTTTATTTAAACCATCTTCATCTGCGTCAAAACTATAAGCATCTTTCATTATAAACTCTTTGGAGCGTATAACCCCGAAACGCGGCCTGGGTTCATCTCTGAATTTAGTCTGAATCTGATATAGTATTTGAGGCAACTGCTTGTAAGATTTGATTTCCTTGCTTACTAAATCGGTAATAACTTCTTCGTGCGTAGGTCCAAGAATCATCAAATTTTTATGTCTATCTTTAAAAATAAATATATCTTCTCCCAGAAGTTTAAGACGACCTGAGTTTTCCCAGAGGGCAGCCGGTTGTAAAGCAGATAAAAGGAGTTCCTGGGCGCCGGCTAAATTCATATGCTTCCTGACAATATCAATGGTTTTGGATAAAACCTTTTTTCCTATGGGCAAATAGCAATAAATGCCGGAACCGAGCTTCCTTATAAGTCCTGCCCGCATCATCAATTTATGGCTCAAAGACTCCGCCTCGCTAGGGGATTCTTTTAGGGTTGGTATCAGGATATTATCTGACCATTTCATTTTTTATAAACTTTATTAGTTCCTCGCTAATGCTATTTAATTTAATCTTCTTTATTTTCTTTCCTTTAGCAAAAAGAAGGGCACTTGTCCTTGAACAGGCCACACCAACATCTGCCCCTCTGGCTTCACCCGGTCCATTTACTTCACAACCCATTACCGCTATCTTCAGGTGACAAATATCCGGAAAACGCCCTTTTAAACTCAGAAGTTCTCTCTCAACTTTTCCTGCAATTAAAGGCAGATTAACTTTACATCTGCCGCATGTCGGACAACTTATAATTTCCGGAGCAAAACTCCTCAGGCCCAAACTGGTCAGTAAATACTTGGCGGTTTGCACCTCTTTTTCCGGTTTACCTGTCAAGGAAATCCTAATAGTATCGCCAATGCCCTTGATTAACAAAAACCCGATACCGATAGATGATTTTATCACTCCTGCCTGTGGCAAACCGGCAGCGGTAACCCCAAGATGCATCGGATAACGCACGAGCTTTGCCATTTTTTCATAAGCGGCTATGGTCTGAAAAATATCTGAGGATTTAAGTGAAATAATTATATCATAAAATTTTTCCTTCTCAAAAATTTTTATCACATTCAAAACGCTCCTGACCATTAAACTTTCTACCGACTTTTTTGAACCCTTCCCATATTGCAAGGAGCCGGAATTGGCGCCAATCCTAATCGGGATTCTAGTCTGTTTTGCCTGGCGCGCAATTTGAATAAGGTGTTCTTTTTTGTAAATATTTCCTGGATTTATACGCACAGCATCACAGCCGGCAGTCATTGCCGCCAGTGCCAAATGATAATCAAAATGAATATCAGCCACCAAAGGTAAACTGATCTGTTTTTTTATATCTTTTAAGCAAAGGGCCTCTTTTTGATTAAGCACGGCAACCCTGACTATCTCACAACCACTTTCTCCTAACCGGTGAATTTGTTTTACAGTCTGCCCTATGTGTGCGGTGGAGGTAGTGGTCATGCTTTGAATAGAAACCGGGTGAGGAAAACCTATTTTTACGCCTCCTATATTAATAACCCTTGTCTTTCTTCTCTTTATCCCCTTCATTTTTTAACCGGGTGCCCTTGTGACTGAGGCGCTTGTTTTTGGGAAAAATGCGATTTAATCAGCCAGTCGACATCGTTATATGTAATATAAAGCATGAGCGCTATAACCAATGTAAAACCAACTATATTTATAATCTCTTTGGCCTTTGGTTTAATCTCAATCCTTAAGGCCTTCTCAATGGATAAAATTAAAACATGGCCTCCGTCTAAAGCAGGAAAAGGCATTAAGTTGATAATAGCCAAGTTTATATTAATCATAGCAAAAAATAAAAGCACTTGGACAAAACCTGTTTTTACCACTTCCTTGGTAAAAGCCACTATCCTTACCGGGCCCATGGCCGAAGCTCTCAAGGAAAGCTGGCCTGTTATTAATTTCCATATACCTTCAACTATCTGAACACTCATCTTGGCCGTAAATACCACGCCTCCAAAGGCAAAGTCATCCCACCCCATATTTTCTTTCTCAAAATACAAAGTAGGTGCAATGTTTATGCCCATTAAAGCCCTTTTTTGTTCCTGGGAATAGCGCGGCCTAATGTTAAGAGTTTCAATTTGTTTTTCCCGTTCTATGGTTAAAATAACATTTTTATCTGCTTTATCAGATGTAAAATCTATTAATTCTTCTACAGAATTTATTTTTTCTTCATCGGCTTCTAAAATTATATCACCCGTTGTCAACCCTGCGGTCTCTGCCGCCGAACCGGATGACACCCCCGCCACAAAAACTCTGTTAACTGGCTTACCCATAACAGCAATTACCAAAGTAAGAATAATAATGCAGGCAACGGCTTGTAAGCCGACTCCGCCTACAAACACACAAAATTTCTGCCAAGTTTTAAGCTCTTCAAAAGTTTTCAAATTATATTTTTTAATGTCTTTTTGTTCTTCTTCTGTGAGCTGGGCATTTTCTGCTTCCATGCCTGCCATTCTTACATAACCACCGATTAGCGGTACGCAGGAAATTTTATACTCTGTTTCTCTGCGCTTAAAAGAAATGAGCTTTGGCCCCCAGCCGATAGAAAACTGCGACACACAACAACCGGAGGACTTGGCTACTATATAATGGCCAAATTCATGAATGAATATAATAATTCCGATTATAAGAATAGCGACTAAAAAACCAATTATGTTCATAATTCTATTCCTTTTCTTTTCTGATTAATTTTTTTGTTAATTCTCTGGTCATTTTATCTGTATTTAATATATTAACAAGTTTTGGATTTTTAATTGATTTATGTTTGGACAAAACTTTTTTTATAATCTTCGGTATATCTGTCAATTTTATTTTTTTTTCTAAATAAGCTCGCACTAATTCTTCGTCAGCCGCGTTTAACGCGCAAGGATAAGTTCCACCGCGTTTGGCAACTTCATAGGCAATACTTA
>CAYUDR010000049.1:0-9048 GCA_964443705.1 uncultured Planctomycetia bacterium
GCTTTCAACCGCTCAGCCACTCCTCCCGCGCTTAGAAAACAAAAATCAGAAAAAATTACCAAAAACAACAAACAAAGGAATTTTTTAAAAATGTTGTTTGATAATAGGGTATTACAATTAAGAAACTTATACTGCCAAGAATTATACTGTGTCCATTTCTGTGGTGTTTTTTAAATGAAAGGGGTACTTTTTGGGCTAAGATTCTTAGCAACAAAATATATTTCACAATTACCGAATTGACATTTAATATTTGTTATTTCTCATTCTTAGGGCGATTTTGTATGCGAGGAATAGTATGCAATGGCACAACTTTCGGCGTGGCGGTGGGCAAACCTTTTTCTCGCAATACTTGGTTGTAAAGTATTCCCATCCGCGCATCACGCTCATAGCCAGCTGGATTAGTTTCCCACACAACCAATGCATTCCAATAACCTTGAATAATTTTATCTTCGATACTATCTGGTTTTTTTGTAATATCATCCTGTTCTTCTTTAAGAACGCTAGCTATCTGATGAAGGGGGACATCATCAATAATTCGTCCTATCCAGTATTTAGCCTCATCATAATTTCCAAGTTCAAAATTTGCAGTGGCCAGCCCCCACATAGCTGCGCCTATTTCGTTGAGAAGGGCATAGCGCCATATAGCAATATGCAAAGGATGGTTTGGATACGTAACGCCCCATGGATACTCAATAATACCACCAACTTCACTTTCTTTCTTAATATTATCTCTCTTTGCTAATTTTACCCATGCTGAATCGTTTATTACTTTTTTTGCCCACAAAATCGCTTCTTCAAAATATTTTTTTGCCTCTTCGTCGTGACTGGATTCTTTTGCAGCAGAAGCAAGTTCAAAGGCCTCCCACATTTTCCCATTGAATGTTCTCGGTTCAACAATCTGAGTACTTGCTGCGGGGGCTTCAGGAAGAATTGTTTCCTGGAAAGTGCGGCGAGCAGCAACGCCTTCGAGAAACGATCTTGCTGTCTTTTCATCCTCTTCTGTTAAGGGTATTTGATTATATGTGCTTTTGTATTGATCGTTTAAGATAAAAGGATTAACCCCCAAACATGGCAGAAGAGGCCACGCCCCAACAGTGCTGCCGCCTCTTATTGTCCGGCCGTCTTCTGTTTTTGCGTAAAAAAATGGTGTTTTCCATCCTCCGGAAAAGCCTTTTCTAATAGAACCAAAAGGCCCAACTTCAACGCCCTGGCCAGTGGCATAAAATGTAATCCATGCCCGCAGGTCATCTTGGTAATAAAAGCACTTTATGGTTTCAGCAAATAAAGCCTCGGCTAATGCCTTATAAAACCTTGCGGTGGAGCTGTCTTTGGCATTCCAAAATCGTACCGCATTTTTTTGAAGCGATAAGATTACGCCGCCCGTCCACTCTACAGAACCCATTGGATGAAATCCGTCGCGGACCTTCTTTGCTCGAGACTCTTCGGCATCAGTAAAATCACAGAGAATAACAGTTTGTATCGTTGAATCAGGCAAAGAAAGCGTAATTTTAACTAGGCCGTGATTCAACATTGTCTCGGTTAGTTTTTTGAGAACGTTAAGCGGTATTTTGTCACCAGCGGGTCCGGCCATGGTCCAGGAATAACAATCCGTAGCAAAAATTGTGCTGCGAGAGCCTGACCACAATCCTTGGTCAATTATGCCTTCTTCGGGATAATATACATTATGCTCAAACCAGTTATAACCACGCTCAGCGGCTATGCGCCACTTCTCATCTCCTGTTATTTGATACAACATCAAAAGCGCTGCAGCGGCATCTACATGAGGTTCTGTGTGTATCTTATCTGGTGCGCGGTCTCCATCATGAACTCCCCCCTCATTGTCTTGCATTGCAAGTAGGGTTTCTCCCAACAGGCACGCTTCGGTCTTGTATTTTTTTGGATTAACAGCTAACATAGCATAAATGACAAAAGACATGGGCCCCGGGGTGGTCACAAATTCAAGCATTCCTTCGCCTTGGGGTTTCACAGAGTTTATATTAAAAGCATTAACTAGGCTTTTAACCGCTTTTTGTGAAGAATCCCTGGGTTTAAAAAGTTTTAAAATACCATAGATTTCATTGGTATCTACACACATGCGAACTTCATCCATTGGAATGCGCAGACGATCCGCAAAATAATCAAGAATTTTCTCTGCTTCAAGTTGATAGCCAAGTGCTTTTAAAATAATAGCATCAACTGCTTTGTCGTAGAGATAAGCAAGGTCTTCGTATCCCGGGTGGCCCCAATGGCTGGGAGATAATCCTGTATTTGGATTTCTCAAAACCAGAATGCTTTTGATGATACGCTGGCTATCAAATGTCTTTTGCCCATCATTATCTATGTGCGAAACTCGTTTATGCCCTGAAGAGGAAAAGGAAATAATTTCCTCGCCATAAACGGGAGGAAAAAATAAACTACAAGAAAAAAGGAGATAAATTAGAAAAATAAATAACAATTTTTTCATTCTCAAAATCCTTTCAGGCATACTTAATATCTTATAAAAACAAATATTATCCTTTTCTCTAAAAAATATCACACCAAAAACCGATTGTCAAGCGCCTAAATCGTAGTTTATGGCAAAATAAAAACATCCGATTTTTATTAGCGGCCATTTCTTTCTGTAAATAAGCATAACTCTACGGGCAGCGTCTTTCTTTGTGCTTGTCAAGAGAGACTATAAAACAAGAAAGAGCTGGGTAAAAATCTTAATATAAATTTCTTTTGAGAGAAAAAAGGCGTCTTTAAAAAAGGCGGCAGTGGCAATATCCTCAAATAGCCAGGAAAAAATCGCCCCCACCACCATAATGTTGAATAAAAAAATCAAGGCAAGTGAAAAAATATAGCCGCTTTTAAAAATATCGGGTTGCTTCTTCTTAAGAACATCAGCGGTCATAATCAGGTGAAAAGCAAGCGAGGCCCCTATGGTAAAAATAAAATAAGGGCTTAAGAATTGCGGGCCAAAAAATAAGGAGAGGATAAAATAGATGCTAGAAAAAATGACCACGTAAGCGGGAATAAAATAAGGGGCTAAAACAATGAAAAAATTAGATTTGCTGGCCTTAACACTACCGCCTGCGCCGGAAACCCTAAAGGAGCGCACCTTGCCCCCACAAAGCCAGGTAGCGAGGGTATGTATTAGCTCGTGGCCAAATACATATAAATAATTTGGCTTAAAGAGAAATAGGTGAAGTCCGCAGTAAAAAAATATGCCGTACAGAAAAATCAGCTGGGCATGAGAAAGAGAGGTTGTTGAGAGGGGCGCCAGGCTTTGATAGAGTGAAATTGCAAAACCGATAATGGCGGGAATTAACAAAATGCCAATTAAGGATTTTAGGAAGCGCTTAAACACAATTTATTACTTCCTGCCTGCCGTTTGCCCGCCGTGGAGGCGCAGGCAGGTCTGGCCGCCCATAAACGGAATGAGCGCTTCGGGAACCTTGATGCTTGCATCTTTCTGCTGATAGTTTTCTAATATGGCGGCTATGGTTCTAGCCAGGGCCACGCCGGAACCGTTTAAGGTGTGGACGTATTCCAGCTTTCCGGTATCCTTCTTGCGATAGCGTATATTGCCCCGTCTGGCCTGAAAACTCTCAAAATTAGAACAACTTGATACCTCTAAATACTGCTCGACGCCGGAAGAATAGGCTTCTATATCATAACACTTGGCAGCGGCAAAGCTTAAATCTCCCGTCGACAATACGCTTACTCTGTAGGGCAGTTTCAGTATTTGCAAAATTTCTTCAGCGTTCTCCAATAGCTTTTCGAGTTCCTGATAGGAGCCTTGAGGTTTTACAAATTTTACCAGCTCCACCTTATCAAATTGATGAACCCTGAGAAGTCCTTTGGTTTCTTTGCCATAAGAACCGGCTTCTCTTCTAAAGCAAGGCGTATAAGCGGTATAGTATATAGGAAGTTCATCTTCTTTTAGAATTTCATTTCTGTGAATATTGGTTACGGGCACTTCGGCGGTAGGAATTAAAAAATAATCATCGTTTTTTAATTGATACATATCCTCTTTGAGTTTCGGCAGCTGGCCGGTAGCTGTCATAGAAGCCCTGTTAGCCAGAGCCGGGGCCCAGATTTCTCTATATCCGTGTTTTTTGGTGTGCAAATCAAGCATGAAATTAATTAAAGCCCTTACAAGCTTTGCCCCATCACCCTTGAAGAGCGGGAAATTGGAGCCGACTATTTTGCTGGCTCGAGGGAAATCTATTATATCAAGCATCTCGCCCAGCTCAATGTGGGTGCGGGGTTTGAAATCAAACTTTCTCTTTTTGCCCCATTCCCTTATTAACTTATTTGCCTTTGGGCCAAGCCCTACAGGAGTAGATGGATGGGGTATGTTTGGGATTTCAAGAAGAATTTGGGCTAATTTTTTATTAATTTCCCCCACTTTTGCCTCAAATTCCTTAATTTTTTGGGATAGCTCTTTCATAGAGCTTATTTTGTCATCTGCCGGTTTTGAGGCTTTCTTAAGAGTTGCTATTTCTTCGGTAACTTTGTTCTTTTTATGTTTTAGGCCTTCGGCTTCCTGTAAAAGCGCCCTACGTTCTTTGTCCAGCCCCAGAAAAACTCCAATATTCAAATCCACTTTTCTGTTGTTGAGCGCTTTTTTAACTAACTCTATATTTTCTCTAATAAATTTTAGGTCTAACATTTTATCCCTTTAACACTCCCAGTGGTCTCATGCGGCAAACTTTTTTAGATATCCCTGCGTTGTGGACCACATGAACAACTTCGTTTACGTCTTTATAGGCCTGAGGGGCTTCTTCTGCTAAGGTTTCTCTTCCCGTAGCGCGCACAAAAATTCCCTTTTGCTCTAATTCTTTAGCAATGGAGCGGCCCTTAAGACTCCTGACTGCTGCTGAACGCGACATCACGCGTCCTGCGCCGTGGCAAGTTGAATAAAAGGTCTCTGCTGCCTTCTTGGTGCCCACTAAAAGATAAGAATTTCTGCCCATATCGCCGGGGATAATCACCGGCTGCCCCACTAACCTATATTTTTCAGGAAGTTCTTTGTGCCCTGGAGGAAAGGCGCGCGTTGCTCCTTTGCGATGGACACACAGGGTTTTCTCTTTGCCGTCAACTACATGTTTTTCGAGCTTGGCAATGTTGTGGGCAACATCATAAACCAGATTCATGCCTAAATCTCTGGGGCTTAGATTAAAAAACTTCTGAAAAACCCTCCGGGTAAGTTCCATCAAAATCTGACGATTGCACCAGGCATAATTAGCCGCACAGCGCATTGCTCCCAGATATGCTTTCCCTTCAGAAGAATTTACCGGCGCACAAGCAAGTTGCCTGTCCGGCACACGAATGCCGTATTTGTCCAGGCAGCGGATCATCCCCTTGGCATAATCGTCACATATCTGGTAGCCAAAACCCCGGGAGCCGGTATGAATCATTATTGTAATCTGTCCCGGGTATAAATTAAAAACTGCTGCCGCCTTTTTGTCGTATATCTGGTCAATAACCTGAATTTCTAAAAAATGATTGCCTGAACCTAATGTGCCTGGCTGCCGCTCGCCCCGCTCATAGGCGCGGGCAGATACCTTTTCCGGATCTGCTCCATCAATGGCACCGCGTTCCTCGGTATATTCTAAGTCTTCATTTCTTCCATACCCGCGCTCTACTGCCCACTTAGCGCCATTAACAAGGAGTTTTTTTTCTTCCTGGCCACTGGCGCGAATCTTTCCCTTAGAACCGACACCGGCGGGAATATTATTAAAGAGCGCATAAACCAAATCGCGCATCTTTGCTTTGACATCTTTCTCGGTTAGATTTGTCCGCACGAGGCGGACGCCGCAGTTGATGTCATACCCGACTCCGCCCGGCGAAATAACTCCGCCCTCCTCCACATCAGTAGCAGCTACAGCGCCTATGCAAAAACCATAGCCCCAGTGAATATCCGGCATGGCAAGTGAATATTTAACAATACCCGGCAAGAAAGCAACGTCGGCTACCTGTTCAAGCGCTCTATCATGCCTGATATTTGCAAGAAGTTTTTCATCGGCATAAATTAATCCATCTACGCGCATACCATGCTTATGTTCTTTTGGCAAACGCCAGCGATAATCATCTACTTTCTCAAGCGGGCCATTCCACTCTTCCTTCATGTTTTATCTCCGGGGGTTTTCATGGCTTCTTTGTTACTTCCTATCGCCCGCCCTTCCTTTGATTACCGCCAGGATAAGCGCCAAGACAAAAACAACTGCCCCGCCCCCAATTATATATTGAGAAGTGCGCACTATGTCCATGCTCTGTCTCCCTATTAACATCAAAGGTCAAAAATAATCCTGCCTGCCCATAAAGAATTCTCTTGCTCTACTTTGAGTTGATGATAAGTAACTGCTTTGATTTCTGTCTTAAAATGGTGCTTTTTAGGGTTTATTTTTTCTCCGTAACAGATGGCTCTTAATCTTGTCTCGTTGAGATCTTGAAAAGCAAACTTTTTAAAAAGGATTTTTTTTGCCTGTGCCTGATAAAGCAATTCTCTGAGCCACGCTACCAACAGCTCTTCTGTATTTTTGGCTTCGAGTTCCACGTCGATGGACTCCTGAAGCTTTATGTTTTTGAGACTGGCCATTATATCAAACATGCCCAGTGCTGCATTTTTGAACATTTCTTCTTTTGTTTTTCCATAGGCTTTAATGCCGGCATCGGCTGTATGTTCTATTAATTCGAATCTTTTGTGCCTCAACTTTTTGCCCCCAATTTTAATAGATAGATTATGATATTTGTGGTTTGTGGTTTTCGCCGGCTCCTTCTTCGTCTGTCTTTTCCGCTACCTTTGCCACAGAAACCACTCTATCCTTACTTTTAAGAGACATGAGCTTAACTCCTTGGGTATTTCTTCCTATGGTTCTTACGTCTTTTACCGGGCAGCGAACTACCATGCCGGCCTGGGTTATGATTATGGTTTCGTCTCTGTCGGCGACACTTTTTACTCCCACCACTAGCCCGTTTCTATCTGTGGTTTTTATGTTTATAATACCGCTACCTCCCCTTGATTGGATGCGATACTCTTCAAAAGCAGTACGCTTGCCAAATCCCTTTTCAGTAACTGAGAGAAGTGTACATTTGGGTTTAACTATTTCCATCCCCATAACTTCGTCTTTCTTGTTTAAACGTATGCCCCTGACTCCGGCAGCGCTCCTGCCCATGTTGCGGACCTGCGAATCCTTGAATCTAATAGCCTTGCCTTCTTTGGTGGCCAATAGTATTTCTTGCTTGCCGTCGGTTAACGCACAACCTATGAGCCGGTCATCCGGGCGAAGCTTGATGGTTACAATGCCTCCCTTTCTCGGATGGCTGTAATTATCCAGCCTTGTCTTTTTAATTACCCCCTTTTTGGTAGCCATAACTAAAAAATAGCCTTCGTTGAATTCTTTGACCGGAACAAATGATGTTATGGCTTCATTGCTGGATATATTTATCAGATTTATAATGGCCTTCCCCTTGGCCGTCCGCCCTACCTGGGGAATCTCGTGCACTTTAAGCCAATAAACCTTCCCTTTATCGGTAAAGAAAAGCAGGTAATCGTGAGTTCTGGCAATAAATAAATCTTCAATAAAATCTTCTTCCCTTACGCTTGCAGCTACCACGCCCTTGCCCCCGCGATGCTGTCTTTTGTAAGCGCTGACAGGTAGTCGCTTGACATATCCGGAATGACTGATAGTTATTACTACGTCTTCCTGGGCTATTAAATCTTCGATTTCAAAATCGGTAATTTCGCCGACGATTTCTGTTTTTCTATCATCGCCAAATTTCTTTTTCATCTCCAATGCTTCTTCCTTTATAATGGCAAGCACTTTTTTGGGGTCTTTGAGAATTGATTGATAAAGCTCTATTTTTTTAATCAACTCCAGGTATTCCTTGTCAATTTTTTCCCGCTCAAGAGAGGTCAGGCGTTGAAGCTGCATCTCGAGAATGGCCTGTGCTTGAATTTCACTTAATTTAAATTTTTTCACCAGGGCCTCTCTTGCAAGCTGGGGTGTCTTTGAATGTTTTATGGTGTTTACAACTGCGTCAAGTTTGCTCAAGGCGATTTTCAATCCTTCTAAAATGTGGGCTCTTTCCCGGGCTTTCTTTAGCTCAAACTTAAGGCGACGCGTGATTATAAGACGGCGATGTTCTATATAATGCTCTAATATCTGTTTCAGATTCAATAGCTGTGGTTTCCTATCAACTAAAGCCAGCATAATCACTCCAAAGGTGCCCTCAAGTTGAGTGTGTTTATAAAGTTTATTTAAAACAACTTGTGGCTCTGCGCCCTTTTTCAGGTCAACAACAATTCTAATGCCTTCTTTGTCGGATTCATCGCGCAGGTCCGATATGCCCTCTATTCTTTTGCTTGTAGCCAGGGCGGCTATTTGTTCCAGGATGTTAGCTTTGTTTGCTTGATAGGGAATATCATTGATAATTATAGTTTCTTTGCCGCCTTTTTGCGGCTGGATACCAGCCCTTGCTCGCAGTTTAAGCAGTCCCTTGCCTGTTTCATAAGCCGCCTTAATCCCTTCGCGGCCGCAGATGGCGCCGCCGGTCGGAAAATCAGGTCCTTTTATATATTTCATTAAATCTTTTATGGTGGCCTGCGGACGGTCTATCAAACAGATAGCGGCCTCAAGTGCTTCACTAATATTGTGTGGTGGGATATTGGTTGCCATGCCAACCGCAATTCCGCTTGAGCCGTTAATTAAAAGATTTGGCAGGGTGGCTGGCAAAATTGTGGGCTCTGTTAGGGTGCCGTCAAAGTTGGGAGTAAGTTGGACGGTGTCTTTTTCTATATCTTTAAGCATGTAATCGGTAATGGCGGAGTGTCTGGCCTCGGTGTATCTCATGGCTGCCGGTGCGTCTCCATCAACCGAACCAAAATTTCCCTGCCCATCCACCAGGGGATAGCGCAAAGAAAAATCCTGAACCATTCTTGCTAGGGCGTCGTAGATGGCCGTGTCGCCATGAGGATGGTATTTGCCAAGAACTTCGCCGACTATACGAGCACATTTCTTGTGGGGCTTGCTGTGATCAAGGTTTAGCTCTTTCATGGCA
>CAYUDR010000050.1:0-8995 GCA_964443705.1 uncultured Planctomycetia bacterium
CAGTCAATTCTGCCGACAAAAAAAGTATACTTAATAATCCTCCCAACACCAATAATCTCTTTATCTTCATCCTAATCCAATCTTGATTTTGGTTATTTACCACTCCTCTGTTTTTCCAATATCTTCTTTTACGCTAACACTTCTACTTTTTTTAGCTCCGTATTTAAGTTTGTAAACCTTGGTAACCAATTCCTCTTTGGTCAGCATATCTTTATCGGATATCCAGATATAAGCAGGTTCAACTTTATATCCTAAACCTGTGGCTTTAAGTGCTAATTCAAGGAGGTCTAAGAGGGGTATGGGGTTGACGGTGGTAAATGTAATTCTTACAGTTCCTTCACCAGCCACTTTGGCAAGCGCTGCTTCGTCAAGAACAATTGTAACGCCGGTCATATTCATTAACTGTCTTATTACGTCCCTGATGTCGGCATCAGTCAAGCTTAAAGCCGGAATTGTTATGCTCTTCATCTGTTCAATAAGTTTTGCCTTGGCTTCGGTTTCTTCCCTTTCTTTCTTTTCCTGTGGTGTTTCTATTTCTTCTTCTTCCTTGCGTTCATGTCTTGACGGAGGCAAATAGGCCTCATCGACTTCCAGCATCAAGCTGGCTTCCTGGGCTTTTTTAAGCAATTCAGTAGCCATTTTTTGCTTTTCTAATTCTCTTAATCTTTGCGCAACCACCTGCTGTCTACTTTTCCTCTCGCTTTTCTTCTCTTGCCCTGGCTTCCCTGTTCCTTTAGCTTCGGTTCCTAAACCAAGATTCTTTAATTGTTCCTCAATTCTGGCTAGATAATCCTGCGATTCTTTGTGTTTGCTACTTACTTCTGACACCAGACCAAACTCATCAGCTGCCCCTACCAATTCTCCCTTATTATATAATTTAACCCCTTTCAAAAAATGCTTGGTGGCTAATTTATCAATTCTTTGCTTACAGTTATTTACATATTGAAAAATTTCTTTATTATAAGGGTCTAATTTTTGAGCCAGTAAAAATTCCTCCAGTGCCTGATGGTATTCGCCTTTTTTATACAATGCTCTTCCTTTGGCGGTATAACCATCCACCAACATCTCTTTCTGTTCTTGTTGAATACGTTTTTGCCGGGAGATTTTTTCGGCCAGGTCTTCAGCTTCCGTTTTAGAACCTTGAGCATATAAAGGTACGCTGATGGCTAAAAAAATGAAGAAACTTACCATAGATACCAGAAGGTTTTTTCTCAAATATGTCATTTATTATTTTTCTCCCTTTTTTAAAACAATTTTATCCCCATTTTTATTCAATAATACCACATAACTTGCACCAATGTCAAGTATTTCGTAATTTCTTATCTTAAGGCCTCTTTTGACTTTAACCAATTTTTTGGTCCTAGGGTCATAAAGGAGGGCTTCGCGTTCCTCCCTAAAGACCCTTTGTTTGCAAGGAAGCCGTATTTCCTTGCCTTTGGAGTCTAAAACTACACAGGATTTTTTAGTTAGTTCCTTAACTTTATAATTTGCAAAGACATCGCCTATTTTTACAAAATGAGTCTCACCTTCGAAATTAATTTGACCTAACAAATTATCATCACTTAATTCTATAAACCCCTGATATATAATATGCAATGGCATAAGCTGTATTTCTTTAACAACAAACGGGGGTGCGGACGGTTTGGGCTCTTCATATTCCCAAAATATGTTTCTCTCTGATACATGCGGATAAGCCGATAAAAGTTTTGGCTTGCGTATTTTTCTAACAAGTTCACCGTAAATTTCAAGTTGAAGGCGGTCCTTCTCGGGCATTTTGAATTCTTCAGGAATCGGCGGAAAACTAACCGGCGCAACTTCTTTAATAATGCCCATCTTGGCAACTATAACCACAACTATAAACAAAATAAGAAAAATAGCAAAAATTATCTTTTCTATGTTTTTTAAAATAAATTTCACCCCGCCCTTCCTTTCTTTTTAATTGCGGGTTTTGATTTTAGCTTCGCTTTAATTTCCGCCTGTCACCGGATCTAAATTTCCTCCAACCCCTGCTAAGAAGGGCGGAATTCATTTTTACCACATTAGAGAAAACTTCCAAAAATCACCATCAATGTATTCCGTTAGCCGCGCTATAAAAAATCCTGCCTGCCTCATGCCTGCCATGGCGGGGCGGACTGGTCTCTGGTGGAGTTTATAAAAAGACCACTAAATTTAATAAGATATCGGCTTTAACAGTTTTCTTTTCTGGTTCGGATTGATAAATGTGCATATCGCTCAAAACAAAAATAAAATCGCTCTTAGCGCAAAGGTTTAAAAAATTAATAAAATTTTCGAAATTAGCTTCGAGACTTACCTGGATGGGAAAAATACGCACAAAGGCCTGTTTTTCTTTGGATAAACTTTTATCCACAGGGATAGACCTTCCTAATTCCTTTAAAGGAAGGGCCTTATCCTGCGGTTCTAAAATTTTCATGCGCTCAAGGCTTAAAATTTGTGATTGCACCATCAGTGAAGCCAATTCTTCAACAGCTTGCAATTCCACTATTAAATCGGAAATATCATTGCTTGAAGGAATTTCGGTTTCATATCTGTCAAAACCAAGATATAAAGCCCCTTCTTTTATCGTCAGGCCTCCGTCTTCGGCTTCCTTTAGTATTTTCGATTGCAATTTAAACAACTTTTCTTTAAATTTTAAAGGTTCGAGGGTAGAGTGCGGCATTTTATTCCAGGAAGTAATAAAAAGAGTGTGGAAAGACTTATAATGCTCTGATATCTTTTCTTTCTTATCTTGATAATATTCTAAGAGTGCCTCAGAAGGCGGAAATGGTTCTTGTTTGCAGAAGTGATTTATGAATTCTAACTTTTTATTTTTTAAGGAATTCAGGCTCACATTTTCCTTGATGGTCCTCCCGAGATAAAAAAGGGAAATTAATATAAAAATAGCCAAAATTAATATAAAAATGACCGAAGTTAAATTCTTTCTTAAGGGCAACATCTATCTAAACATTAACTCCTCTTTTTCAAGAACAGCTTTAAGGCTAAAAGTCACCTTCGGAGCCTTGCCGGTTGCTTTTTCCTCTTTCTCTTTATTAGCCCTGATGGTTTCAACATCCTTAAAAAAGCCGCTTTTCTCAAGGTCTTCTCTGAGTTTGGTAACTGTTAGAAATGAACCGGTTGTTTTGCCGTCAATTAAGATAGTTTTTGAATTTTCAAAGGTGATATCCGTAAGCCAGGTATTTTTATCTAAAACACGGGCTACCTCGGAAAGCATATCCAACCAGAAGGATTTTTCCTGCGCCAGTTCCTTAAAAAATTCAACTCTTTTCTCAACGGGCTCAATCTCAAGTCTGACTCGTTGCACTTTTCTTTGAAAATCCTGATAATTAGAAGTAACGGCGCCAATCTTTTTAAGCTCGTCTTCTATCTTTTTGTTTTTCTGGACTAACTGGCTATTTAAAACGAATATAGAAGCAATAGCGAGCGCGCCGCAGGCAAATACATATTTCTTTTTTCTCTGTAAGGCCTTGCTTTTAAGAACTTGGGGCGGCATCAGGTTAATGGAAACAGCTGTTTTTACCGCCGCCCTTAAGGCTAAACCGAGTGCCACTCCCATTCGATTTTGATATTTAGATAAATCACCCTTCAGAAGGCTTGTCTTCGGTTTTATTTTTTTAAAAAAGTCGCAGGGAAAAACTTTTACCTTTAAATTTTTCTCAAAGAATTTATCAATATTTTTAAGGCCTGAAGTGCCTCCGGTCAACACTAATCCGCTAAAAGGTGTAGTGTCAAATTGAGATTTATAATAACCTATGGAACGCGAAATTTCTGTCAAAAGGTCACCTAAAACTGGCGTGATTAAATTAGAAATTTTAGTTTGATATTCTGCTCCTTCTTCGATAAGAACAATTCCTTCTTTTTTCTTCCTTTCTTCTGCGGCCTCAAAAGAAATATTCAATCCTTCGGCAATGACTCTGGTTATATCATCTCCAGCGATAGGCAAATTTCTAGTCCAGGCCTTGCCTTCCTTTGAGATAATGATGTTAGTGGTTTTAGCGCCTATATCGAGAATAACTACATTTTCAAATCCATCATTAAAATTGATGGTATTATAAAGCGCATAAGGCCCGACATCAATAGCCTTTATATCCAGATTAGTGCGATGAAGTTGCTGCATCAGGCCTTCAATAATATCTTTTTTAACCGCTACCAGGGCAACATTAATCTGCCCCGATTCTCTGCCGTTTTTAAGAAGATTGTAATCCCAGACAACTTCATTCATAGAAAAAGGAATTTGCTGCTGGGCTTCATATTTAATTATCTGACTTATTTTTTGTTCGGTAAGTTTAGGAAGTTTAATGAAGCGGCAAAAAACCGACCGACCTGAAATTGAAACAATAGCTTCGGCAGAGTGTAGCTTTTCAAGTTTTAAAATACGAGAAACGGCCTTTGCTATATTGCCTTTTTCTTGTGGAGTTAATTCAACAAGCCGTGCCCTTAACAGGTGTATTTCTTCTTTATCTTTTTTTATCTCGGCAAGTTTTATAGAACTTGCCCCTATATCAAGACCGATTATACTTTTGGCTCCTAACATACAATCTTTCCTAAGATTAACAAAAGGGATAAAATTTTAATTAAAACCATTCAGAATTTTTTAATGTGGTTTGTTCCAAATATATCATACATATGAAGTTTTGTCAATAAAGTCTGTTTATTTCAGGTAAGGTAAGGCGCCGATGTCGGCGCGGGTGTGGTCGGGGTCGTTAAATTCAGAAACAGGGTCGCCAGCATCTATGCAGGGCGAGGTTGGTTTAAGATAAAAATCCGGAGCAGCTACGAATTCAGGGTCAACTGATATATCAAAAGGACCGGCTTGGCAATTGTAATAGTTAGTCTGTGCGCCATAAATATCATTATAAAGAAGAACTAACTTAACATCTTTAAATTCACTTAGAAATTTTTCTTTTCGTTCTTGGAGCTCCTTCTCATCGATATTTTGATTTGTAAATGAGATCGATACTTTTTCCTGGTCTTGAACATAAAGATTATATTTTATATTCCCTGCCATAATTGAATTTCTAATTATTAAATCAGCCGGGCCACGACCAAGGACAACCCCCGTAAAAAAACCAGCTATAGTGCAATTGGTAATTTCTATTTTTTTTGAAGCCGTGATATAAAAACCGCTCTTTTTAATCTGGCTGTCAGTGACAGCGCCGCCGGTAATAGCACTGCCGGCAATAACACATTTTTTAAAATGAATGTCTTCATTATAGCTCAAACTTATAGGATTATTTTCCAAATTCAAAGATAAGTTTTCTATTTTCACATTAGATGCAGGCGCTCCTGTTTTCAAATCTATAAATTTCAAGCCCGAGCCGCCGATAGTTATTTTTGTTAAAGCGGGGCCTGCGCCAAGTAAAGTTAAATTGCTCCCAATCCTCAAACCACTCTCCTCTTTATATTCCCCGGGACTTACATAAATAACATCACCTTCTTTTGCGGCTGAGATTGCCTCTCCAACCCTCGAATAGTTTTCCGGAACTCTGAGGTTGATTTCGATATCTATTAATTTGGCCTGGTAGGCGGTCTTTACTTTTTTCTTTTTAATTTCTTTCAGTCTTTCATTAACATCTGTTTCAAATGCAGCATCGAGCTGTTGGGCCATCCTGAATTCTTTTTCTGCTTGCGGCAATAGATTATTCTCTAAACAAAACAGGCCCAATGCATAATGGTCCTGGGCGCTGGTCTGGTCAATCTCTTTTAACTTAAACAAATATAGCTCCTGCGGCCTATAAATTTCTTCGGGTCTGACTTCCTTTTTTTCAATTGACCGGATACGGTTCTTCTTAATTTGAATAGAGCCTGTTTTAGTTCTGAGCGTTAAATAATCAGGCGTATCCTCAATAATCTCTCCCTCAAGCTCACCACCTGTCTTTAAATAGATAATATCAGCTTTTGCTATGAAAAAACCAAAAAACAAAAAGACCAGAAAAGAAAAAAACAGAACGCCACGAAGGTACCGTAAAAGTTTCATCTTCTTCATCTATATTAATCCTCGGTTATTTCTCTATAAAAAAGAATCTCTATCTGCGGCAGGTAAGTGATAGTTATATCTTTGAAAGTAGGTGTCTTTCCGCTATTGGCATAGCTATCTTTATTTAAGGCCGTCGTTGACAGGGTAACTTTATATTGCAGCCAGGGATAATCGGTATTTGTGATTTGGGCTCCATTTGCGCAGCTGGTCCAGCCAGAATCCCCGGTGGGTAAATTGGCCTTTGTATCAACTGTTCTAAGGCCAACCGCAACGCCTACATTTGAAACGGTTGCCGTATTGTCTGCCCAGGAAAGCCGACCCCAGTCAATATCTCCACCCGTATAAAATGGCGTTGAGACTAAAAAGCCGCTATCGGGAATAAAACGAATATTATCCCAGTAGGCAGTGTTTGTTTCTGTAAAATCCGGGTCGGTGATGATATCTTCTACACCTCTAATCCACAGGGCATTGTAAGAATCCCATGTCCAGGTATCAAAAAGGTTAGCGTTTTTAAATTTAAAGTTGGTGGGCGCAGTTATCGGGCCCGGTGTGGCCTGTACGCTGGCTGTAACTGCTGCGCCATTAATAAGGTAGGCTTTATAGTCATTACTGCTGCTCCCTTTAATCATAGCCAGCACTCTCTCTTTTTGATAAGCTGTTGACACATTGCGATTCCAGATAATTGTTTCTAATCTATCCCCGCCGGTATGAGCCCACCCCTCTTCATCAATCAAAACGGCGTAATAACCAACCCCGCACGAATCAGTCCTTCCCGATTCGCAAGGGTCTGTTCGCTGGCCCATGGCAAAAATAGAAGGACACATAAAGCCAACTATGGGCTGCCAGTAAGTGCCTGTTGCTGAGTAGATAGGATAGTTATAGGGACAGGTGGCGTCATCAGTATAGGCAGCAGGGGTTGTTGGCCCTTTATAACTTCCGTAAATATAAGCTCGCGCTGAGTCCAGGGGAACCTGATCATTAGGATTATTATAAACTCTATAAACCGGCCTTGGCTCTGCAGGTGTATCAACACCATCGGTATATATACCATCGCTGTTTACATCGAACCAGGCATCCCAAACATTATTGCCGTTCTTATCCCAGTAATACTGCGGGACCCAAGGACCTATGCATACCCAGTGCCTTGCATCTCCTGTAGGTATTTGTCCCCAGTCTGCCTCAGGCACTGTATTAGCGGCATTTCCCCTCCAGCCAAGGCGCTCTGAAGGAATTTTTGTGTCTGCTGAACTTGCGGCCCAGGTGCGGGCAAAGACATTTGTTACAGGTCGATAAAAATTATAGTTCACTTCAAAATGCCTTTCATCCCAGACATTAGTCCAAATCTTTAATCTGTTATTTGCCCCGGTTGAATCAAAACATCCATAATCGATAGCGAAATAGTTAGGGTCTGCTGACTGCGCCGGATCAAAAATACGATAAGCCTGCCACCACCAACTCCCGCCCTGTTTGTCAGAACCTTCTATTCTTTTAGTAGCCATACCTGCCAGATTAATTACACTATAAGCCACATCTTCGTCAAAGTCGTCCCAGTAACCCAATTTTAATGCATCGGAAGTAGCGGTATAGCCGCCTGTCTCTAAATCATCGCCGGCATTATCAGGACAGGAGTCAAGCCAGGTAACATTTCTCACCCAGCCATCTGAATAATCTCCCAGGTAATACCCGGTATAACCCGGATTAGGATTGCCGCTGGCACTTCCACGCTCAGAAGTCCAGGGGGCAGAAAATTCACTTCGACAGGTCTGGGTCCAGGTACCGAAAATTTTAATTACCGCTTCTATCTTGCTCTCAGCGCCCGAGGTAAGCTGTCCGGTTGAGGTAATCCTTAGATTGCCGGCTGAATTATAAGTAAAGCCGGCGCCTTTGGGTGGGTAAAAACCTAAGTTTTCAGCCGGAATATATTCTGTGCTGCCTGAAAGGTTCCACTTAAGTTCACAAAAATTCAATAGGGCATTATCGTAATACTCAAGTTTTATCCTGTGCCAGCCACTGGCTGTAAATATATAACTGCCGGAGACGTCTGTGTGCGTGCCGTCAGTCCAGTTATTAACTACCAAGGTATTATCAATATAAAGTCTTGAGCCATCGTCGGAACTTAAATAAAAGGTAACCGTATCAGGATAGGTGCCGGTGGGTGGTAGATAGAGATAACCTTCCCACTTAACACCGAAGTTATCCAGTCCCCATCGGGTTGGGGAAGAGATTAAGTAACAGCCAGC
Organism: uncultured Planctomycetia bacterium; assembly: GCA_964443705.1. Lineage (GTDB taxonomy): Bacteria > Omnitrophota > Gorgyraeia > DAOVKU01 > DAOVKU01 > DAOVKU01. The sequence goes on from CAYUDR010000050.1 coordinate 8,233, forward strand.
AAAAGAAGCATCATAGGAGGCATTAGGTTCATATTCTGCTCCTGCTACGCTAATAGTCTTAATAGGCCCTAATTCTACTATCTCCCCGACGAAATTGGCATCAGCCATTGACTTATCATCATAATACTTAGCTACCAATCCCCCCCTGATAATAGGTGAATTAGCGGTGATATTTGATTTAACGCTCTGGAAAGTCGCATCAGAAACTCCGCCAACTGCTTTAACTTCTTCAATAGTGGTAAAGAAATTATAGGTATTTCTGTAAGTAACAATGTTAGCGGCTTGTGCGGCAGAGAACATGGCTGCCTCAAGCTGGGTCTGGGTGGCGCTATTTAAGTCTGTCTTTGAATCTTCTCTCTCTACGCTGACGGAATAAGAGCCATCGCCAAAACTTTCTGACAGGCTATAAGCGTCTATGCCGGTGATGAGACTACTGTAGGCGTTATTTATAACCAGATTTCGTATGTCAGCCAATGCTTTTTGCATGCCTGCTTCAGCGACATATCTGGCTTTTACAGAATTTAAGTAATTGGCGGCTGCCTTTTGCTCCAGCTGCATATTTATGGCAAAATAGGTGCCGATAATGACCAGTAAGCTCAATACCCCTATGACAATGATAAGAGCTACGCCTCTCACTTTTCTTTCGCCTTTTATCTTGCTTTTCATTTTCAGTCTCTTTTTTTATCGCGCTTCCGGTAGAGAAATCAGGGTTGAAAAAGTCTTTTGCTCTTGCCCTGTTGGATCCTCGACAGTTATCTGAACC
>CAYUDR010000051.1:0-8889 GCA_964443705.1 uncultured Planctomycetia bacterium
GGATAGGCAGTTGTTTATTTAAAAAAAGGGTACCCTTTTTTTACAGATTTTTTCCCCCAACTACTATTGAAGTGTTAGCTATGGCAACATTGCCATGATTATCTTTTACTAATATATAAAGAATAAAGGTAGCTTCAAATGAGGGCATTGTTAACTTAAAACCACCTTCTATTGGAGTCATTATCTCTTCGTAATATTCATCTGGCATGCGCAATTCTATATCATCTTTTAAAGTCCTTAAGTCATAATCTATAGTTAAAGGGTCCTTCTCCGGGTCTTCTGCTTCTATCTCCACAGTTATCTCTTCAAAAGGTAAAAGGTCATTGCGTTTACTTAACTTCACAGAATTTATTCGCGGGGGCCTATTTTCAGGTTCTTTGCCAGTATAGGCCGTATAAGCTTCCCAGTAAGAAGCCCTTTTTAAACCTTTCCAGTTAAGCGGCCACCAGGTAGCTGTCCACTGATCCAACTCTCCCACAGAGAATACAAAACCGCCCAAACAATATCCCTTATACTTCACCATATTTTTAAATAATCTCTTATACTGTTTTGCCTTATGCCAATCGGATGGGTCCATCGGCAGTCCATTTTTGTCGTTACCAACTCCCCATTTATTTACCGGGCCGAATTCCGTAAAAATATAGGGCTTATCAAAACCATTCATTTCCCAGCGCCTATGCATAGTAACAACGTAGGTATACATATTTATGCCTACTATATCTAAATCAGGTGTATATTTAGCAAGGTAGGGAAAAGCTTTTTCAAATGCTGAAGCATATACAACAGGGTGATTAGGGTCCATTTCGTGTATCATCTGACACAGCTCATTTAGAAATTTAGCAAAAGCTATCTTTTCTTCTTCTGATGAGGAGAAAAATATAACTTCATTTCCTACGCCCCACACAATAAGCGCGGGATGATCTTTTATTTCTTCGACCCAGCGACGCACTCTCTTCCGACAAATATCCAGATAAGGACTACCCTCTTTATAGGATATATTTTTCCATTCATCCTTAGCTGGATTTAACCACATCCACGAAGCGACATAAAGACCGAGTTTTTGAGCGTGGTCAAGATAATCGCGGTCAATTCCACCCGGTGTGTAATTCCATGTCCGCACAGTATTGGCTCCCATTTCTTTAGCCATAGCCAGATAATCTTCACCATAAGAGCCATAGTCAAAGCTCACGCCGGCACCTTTTAATTCAAATGGCTTGCCATTAACCATAAGTTGCCAACTGCCCAATTTTCCAGTTACTTCCACCTTATTAGCGGCGAAGCTCAAATCAGAAAATACAAGTAGAAAACAAAGTACCAAAATAACAAAAAAAACAGATTTCATAAATATTTTCCTTGTTTTAAAATACCGAACAAAAATCCTTTAAATTATTTATGTAGTACTTTTAGTATTGCCAGGATGGATTTTGTATGCCTATTAAAATGCCATTATCAAAATGAAGATATGTGCAATTAGGAAATGGGCCATACATCCATTCCTCATCAACAACGCGTATGCTCACATTTTTCTTCACACCGCCGGGTTTTCCCAGGCTTGCCGTAACCTGCTCCTCGGTCATGCCAATGGCAATCAAACCATTTAATATTTTCTGTTTTACCGGCTTACTTAATTGTTGGTGTTCATCAACATAGGCCTGTCTTCTCGTCTCAGGAGCAACTGTTTCGCATCCAATAAACGAAAACACAAAAACAAGTAACAAAATTAAACAAAGAGTTCTTTCAATCATTTTCCACCGCCTCCTTTATCTTTTTTAAATTCAGGAGATTCCATCTTTTCATTTTACACCACCTAATCCATCTATGCAAATAAAAAAGTGTATTTTTCTTGATTTTTTATAGTTTATAAGGCACACTATTATCCTGGATTTAAATAATTAATAAAAGGAGAGTTTATATGAATCGCAAAATTTTCTGCTCTTTATTGATGTGCGGTCTTATATTAATAACTTCTGCGACATCCTACGCCATTGATTGGATCTACTCGTTTGATAATGGCCTTGAGCAAGCCAAAAAACAGGACAAGCCGATAATGATTGATTTTTATGGCAAGTCGTGCGGTTGGTGTGATGTACTGGATAAAAAAACCTATACAGACGAAAAAGTCAAGTCTCTGGCAGAGAAATTTATCTGTGTAAAAATCGATGTCTATAAAAATCACCAGGTTACCAACAAATACAAAATCCAGGGATTGCCCACAATTGTATTTTTAAACAGCAAGGGCGAAGAGATAGAAAGGATTATAGGTTACCGAGATTCTTCCGCTTTTGTAGAAATTATGAGAAAAGTGCTGTCGTCACACGCTGCCCCAGCTAAATAATTTGTGCGATGGCTTTGCCATCGCACAAACCTCCGCACAAGTTTAAGAAAAAACTCTCTTTCCCAGTTTTTCTAAAACTTTCAAGAAGGCCTCAATCACTTTAGGGTCAAATTGCTTGCCGGATTCTTTTTTTAATTCTTCAATAGCTTCTTTTTTTGTCTTTGCCGGGGCATAGGGTCTTTGCGTAGTCATGGCATCAAAAGAATCGGCCACAGCCATAATTCTGGCTTCGAGGCGAATTTTATCTCCTTTTATTTTATCAGGATAACCGGTTCCATTGTATCTTTCGTGGTGCTGTTTTACTGTATCAATAACCCCATCTAAAAAAGCAAGCGGCTCTAAAATTCTAGCCCCTTTTAAAGAGTGAGTCTTTACCTCTTCCCACTCCTCTTTTGTTAATTTGCCCGGTTTGGTCAATATATAATCATGGATACCGATTTTGCCTATATCATGCAATTTACTTGCCCTTTCAACGATTTCTATTTTTTTCTGGGGCAAGCCTATTTCCTTGGCAATGGCCACAGCGTATTCGGTTACGTGTTCAGAATGACTTTTGGTATAATGGTCTCTGGCATCGATTGCTTCTGCCAGCGCCTCAACTGTATTCATATACAATCTTTGCAATTCTTTATACAAATTGACATTACTTATTATCAATGCCGCCTGAGCAGCCACGGCCTCTAATAAATCAAGGTCTTCTTCGTTAAAAGCCTGATGATTACGCTTATTATTAACATTGATAACACCTAATACATGACTATTTATCAGAATTGGAGCGCTTATTAAAGATTTCGTATAATATTTTTCATGACTCCTTGTGTTAAAACGAGGATCTTTTTCGATATCTTTAACCAAAATACCTTCTTTGTTTTTAGCTACCCAGCCTGAAATTCTTTCGCCTGTTTTAATCCGGGTTTTTTTAATTATATTCTCATCCAAACCTTTGGCAACGCGGATAGTCATAATATCTGATTTCTCGTCAAAAAGAAGAATGGAGCCAACTTCCGAGTCAAGAATTTCTGTGGCTTCATTGACAATTGCTTGTAAAACAGAGTTCAGTTTTCCCGGCTTTTCTGAACTCAAAATAGCAACAGATGCTCGGCCAATCCTAAAAATATGCTGTAATTTCTTATTTTGTAGTTCAAGCTGTCTTTTAAGCTGTATAAACTCTTTTTCTTTATCAACCATAAATTCTCCTTATGTATAACTTCTTATTGCCTAATAGGATAACACAAAAAATGACTTTGTTCAAGTCTAAACTTAATTTTTTATCAAAGCCAGGGCTTCTGAACGCGTTTTTTGATTTTTCTTAAATACCCCCCTAACTGCACTTGTAACTGTTGTTGCGCCCGGTTTTTTTACACCTCTCATGCTTATACAAAGATGTTCTGCTTCTATAACCACCAGCACGCCTTTGGGTTTCAGTTTTTTCATAATAATATCTGCAATTTCAGTAGTCAGCCTTTCTTGAATTTGCGGACGTTTTGAAAAAATATCCACCACTCTCACCAATTTACTTAAACCGGTCACTCGATTGCCATCAGGTATATAAGCCACGTGAGCTTTTCCGATAAAAGGAATAAGATGATGCTCGCACATGGAGTAGAAAGGTATATCTTTTACCAGGATAATTTCATCGTGCTCTTTTGAAAGCAAAACCTCAAGCTCTTTCTCCGGTTTTTTAGAGATACCGGAAAAAATTTCTTCATACATCTCAGCTACTCGCCGGGGCGTATCTTTCAAATCTTTTCTATCCGGATTTTCGCCTATGGCTTTTAATATACTCCTGACTGCTTTTTCTATTTTTTTCTTTTCCATTTTTATTGCCTCCGATTTATCTCAGCTTCTGTCATATGCTTTATTTCCCAATACAGAATTCTCCAAAAATTTTATCCAAGATTTCTTCCGGCGCAACCTCGCCAACAATACAACCAATAGACCTTAATGCCTCTTTTATATCTTCGGCTACCAGCTCTTCTCCTTCTCTCTCTTTTAAATTTTTAATAGAGGCCTCTATGAATTCTAAACTCTTCTCAAGTGCTTTTTTATGTCTTAAATTGGTAACTACAGCGCTTTCAGCGTCCATTTTCATTTTGCCGCCCAGGATATGTTTCTTTATATTACTTTCTAAGCCGGGTATTCCTTTCTCTCTTGTGGCGCAAATCTTGGCTATTTTTTTACCTTTTAAAAAATCCTCTATTTTTTTAAGGTTCAATCTGGTTTTTAGGTCTATTTTATTTATAACAACAATAATAGATTTCCCTTTTATGCTATCAATTATTTGAAGATCTTCAGCGCTTAACGGGCGGCTGTTATCAAGCAAAAACAAAATTAAATCTGCTTTATTTAAGTATTTTTTACTGCGTGCCACACCTTCTCTTTCAACTAAATCCCGCGGTTCGATAATGCCGGCTGTATCAACTATTCTTATTGGTATGCCTTCAATATTTATAATATCTTCAATAATGTCCCTGGTGGTTCCGGCTATAGGAGTTACAATAACCTTATCTTCTTTTAAAAATGTATTCATCAAGCTGGACTTGCCCACGTTGGGCTTACCGCAAATAACCGTCATCACACCTTCTCTAAGTATACATCCGCCTTCTGCGCTTTTTATCAACTCTTCTAAATTCCTTCTGACCATTTTAAGAGCCCTGGTTATCTGCCGGCTATTTAATGCCTCTACCTCTTCTTGAGAAAAATCAAAGGAAACTTCCAGATTTACCAAAACCTCAATTAGAATATTTCTAATTTTAGTTATTCTCTTAGAAAGCTTCCCCCTTAATTGACCCAGAGCAGTTCCTAAACCCAACTCTGTTTTAGCCCTGATTACATCCAGAACAGCTTCTGCCTGGGCAAGGTCTATCCTTCCATTTAAAAATGCGCGCTTGGTAAATTCACCCGGCTGCGCCAATCTGGCTCCCTGTCTGAGAGTTAATTCCAAAGTCTTTTTTAGTGCCAGCACCCCGCCATGACAGTTTATCTCCACAATATCCTCACGCGTATAAGTGGCTGGGGCGCGCATCACGCTCAGAAGGGCTTCATCAATAATTTTATCGGATAAGGACTTTTTCTTCCCGCCTCTATCAGATATCCATCCATAGTGAATGGTTCTGTTTTTAAAGCTGGAAGGCTTCTTTTTCTCTTTTGAAATAAAGATTTTATCGGCTATCTTCAAGGCTTTAGGGCCGCTTAACCTAACTATGCCGATAGCACTTTCTCCCGGTGCAGTTGAAATAGCAACAATAGTATCTTCCATAAAAAAGGGGACAGACACCTTTTTATTCCCTTCCTAAATTTACCTGTGCGAGGCTTAAATGTGCGAGGCAAAACCAGGCACAGTCCTATCTCCTTTTCCTAAATCCTGAGTCCTAACTACTAACCCGGCCTCTCCTACCACGAACAAAGAACCGCAAATAAGAATTAAATCATCATCTTTAGCGCATTCTCTTGCCCTTCCCACAGCTTCCTCAACTGATTGAGTAATCTCTATATTTTCATCTTTATCAAAAAAAGAAGCCAAAAAATCCGGTTCCGCAGCCCTTGGTAAATTAGCGCGGGTAATAATAATTTTATCAGCTATAGGTTTTAATATCTTTGCCATGCCAGCCATATCTTTATCTTTTGAAACGCCCAGAATTAAAATTAACTTACGGTAAGAAAAACATTTTTTTATGGTCTTTGCCAGGGCTTGTGTCGAAGCTACATTTTGGGCTCCATCTAAAACTATAGTGGGCTTATTGCCAACAACTTCAATTCGGCCCGGCCAGCGCGCTTGCGACAATCCCGTTTTAATGGCTTCTTTAGAAATTATTATCCTGTTAAAACTAAGAGCTTCCATAGCCCCTATGGCCGAGGCGGCATTAATAAGCTGGTGTTCGCCTAAAAGATTTATTTCCAGAGGAGCATACTCCCCAAAAATTCCCGTTACGCTGAAAGTCTGACCTTTATCCGTGCCTTTTATCTCTTGATAGGAAATATCTTCGCCCACCACATAAACTGAAGCGCCCTTGACAGAAGCCGCTTTCTTAATTACATTTAGGGCTTCCTTCTTTTGAACAGATGAAATCACTACGCTCTTTTTTTTGATTATACCGCTTTTTTCTTTAGCTATTCCGGCCAGGGTATTTCCCAGCTTCTGAGTATGCTCAAAGCTTATAGGCGTAATAACACATGCAAGCGGATTTACAACATTGGTTGCATCCAGGCGTCCTCCGAGCCCCACTTCCATCACCGCCATATCCACTTTCTCCTTCTGAAAATAAAGAAACGCCATGGCGGTATAAACTTCAAAAAACGAGAGAGCGCCAATCTTCTCTGTGTGTGGTTTCATTATCCCGGTAAGCTCAACTACGCCTTCCTTTGAAATAAATTCATCGTTGATTCTAATTCTCTCTCTAAAGGTTTCGAGGTGCGGGGAGGTATAAAGCCCTGTTTTAAAACCGGCTTCTTTTAATATAGAAGCACAAAAGCATGCCACCGAACCCTTGCCTTTTGAGCCGGCTATATGAATAACCTTGAGGTTTTTATGGGGATTGCCTAATTTTTTTAAAAGAAGTTCTACGCGTTTTAAATCAAAGACTTCTTTGGAATAAGAATAATCGTCTTTTCTCTCGTAATCAATAAAAGAATTGAGATAGTTAACCGCTTCTTCGTAAGTCATCATTTAGCGTGCGAGGTTAAGCCTCGCACAGTACCTATGCGATGGGTTATACCTGTTGTGCGAGGTTAAGCCTCGCACAGTTTCAATGTCTAAAATGCCTTATGCCTGTAAAAACCATGGCTATTTTATGTTTATCGGCAACTTTAATTACCTCTTCGTCACCCCTGGACCCACCCGGCTGAATAATAGCCACCACGCCCGCTTTGGCAGCTTCCTCTATAGCATCGGGTTTAGGAAAAAAAGCATCCGAAGCCAAGCAGCTGCCTTTGGCTCTCCTGCCTGCTTTGCGATTGGCGATAATAACTGAATCCACCCTGCTCATCTGCCCTGCGCCAATACCAACCGTCCTGGTATCTTTCGCCAGGACAATAGCGTTGGATTTAACAAACTTCATTATTTTCCAGGCAAAAACTAAAGAGGCCAATTGTTCTTTAGTTGGTTTTATCTTAGTCACGGTTTTAAGTCTAGAGAGTTCTTTTATATCTTTAGTTTGTATAAGCAAGCCGCCTCTGACCTTTTTTAAATTCATCTCTATAGATTTTCCCTTTAGGGGCAATTTGCAAACTACCAATCTTAAATTCTTTTTTTTGCCAAATAAGGTAAGAGTTTCTTTTTCAAACCCGGGCGCAATAATACATTCAACAAACCCCGCTCCCAAAATTGCCTGTGCCGCCCCAGCATCAACCTTACGGTTAAGTGCGATAATACTTCCAAAAGCAGAAAGTGGGTCACAATCAAGGGCCTGTGAATAAGCTTCTTTTAAATTAGAAGCACAGGCCGCACCGCATGGATTAGTGTGTTTAACAATAGCCGCCGCCGGTTCCCCAAACTCAGCTACAATAGAAAAAGCCGCATCCATGTCCATAATATTATTAAAAGAGAGTTCTTTGCCCTGCAATTGCTCTATCTGTGCCAGGCCCCTATCCTCTACCTGTTTATCCACGTAGAAAGCAGCCTGCTGATGCGGATTTTCTCCGTAACGCAAATCCTGGATTTTATCAAATTTTAATGCTAACTGTTGAGCCAAACAAAATTCTGGTTCTTTTAATTTGCCTGTTCCCAGGTTTTCCCTTAAATAATTTACAATGGAAGTATCATAGTCAGAAGTTAAAGCAAAGGATTCCACGGCCAATTGAGCTTTGGTTTTATCGGTTACAGCGCCCTTATTCTGCTTCAACTCTTCTATAACTTCTGCGTACTGCTCAGGCGAAGTAACTACTACTACATCTTTAAAATTCTTGGCCGCAGAACGCAGTATGGCCGGGCCGCCGATATCTATATTTTCAATAGCTTCTTCCTTACTCACGCCCTCTTTTTGAATTACTGCTTTAAAAGGATACAAATTAACCACTACCATATCAATTAAATCTATCTTATTCTTTTTTGCCTCTTCCATGTGTTTGGCCTCATCGCGCATAGCCAATAAACCGCCGTGAATTTTAGGATGAAGTGTTTTTACCCGGCCATCCATTATTTCAGGAAAGCCTGCGTAGGTCGAAACTGATTTCACCGGAATGTTATTCTTTCTTAAAATTCTTTCGGTTCCGCCGGTTGATAGAATTTCAATGCCCATATTTGTAAGTTCCCTGGCAAACTCCACTATCCCCGCCTTATCCCAGACACTTATTAAGGCCTTCTTGACCTTCCTCATCCAAAACCTCCTGCTTGAAATTTAAGTTAATAGTTAGCTCATCCGCCCTGAGGCATGAAACTTTAAGCGCTAAATCTAAAATCTATAATGTCGCCCTCGCACACTTCGTAATTTTTGCCTTCCAGTCTTAAGATGCCTTTTTGCTTGGCCTGATGAAAATCAAAATTCACTGCTTTGAAATCATCAAAATTCATAACCTCGGCCTTAATAAACCCTTTCTCTATATCTGAATGAATCTTG
>CAYUDR010000052.1:0-8665 GCA_964443705.1 uncultured Planctomycetia bacterium
TTTCTTTTTATTTCCCTTAAGCCCTGAGGCGGATATCAAACGCCTTAAATCCCGCACGGCTAAAAGAGAATTTGAGAAGGCCCTAAAACACGTAATAAAATATTGGAAATCTCAACTGGATAAAATTTACATTGATATCCCGCAGGAGGAATTAATTGAAGTTTTAAAAGCCAATTTGGCTTATCTCCTGATAAACAGAGACAATTTTGCCCTTTATCCCGGCCCCAGGAATTACGACCGCTCATGGATTAGAGACGGTTCGGTGATGTTGGCGGCTTTATTGAGAACAGGCCATTCTAAAGAAGCCAGAGAATATATTGACTGGGTTAGTGAGTGTCAGCTACCAAGCGGGGAAATTCCCTGCATGCTGGAAGCCAGCGGCCGCATGCCCCAATGGGGCCTGGACTGGAAAGAATACGATGGGCAGGGGGCGTATGTTTTTGCCATCTCCGACTATTATAAATTTACCAAAGACAAAAAGTTTTTAAAGGAAAAGTTTCCTTCCGTGGTAATGGCCTTAAAGTTTTTAGAAGATATAAGAAAAATGCGCCTGACGGATAAATACAAAAATACCTGCTTTTACGGCATTTTACCTGAATCAAACAGCCACGAGGGCTACTTTCCGGCCCAGCACAGCCTGTGGGATGATTTCTGGGCGCTTTGCGGCTGGAAAGAAGGCCAGTATATTGCAAACATTTTAGGCAGAGATGACTTAATAAACTGGATGAAAACCGAAGAGACAGAATTGCGGAAAAACCTGCTTAATAATATAGAGCTTATCCAGAAAAAGAAAAATATAAAATATATACCCGGTTGTTTTGAGAAAGGCGATTTTGATGCCACCTCCACTGCCATTTCTGTCTGGCCTACGGCAGAAGCCGAGTATCTGCCCCAGGAAAATTTGATGTATACATTAAATGAATATTACAAAAACACATTTTCTCCCAGGTTAAAGGTTGGACTTAAGAGTGGTTACACGCCCTATGAAATACGGACAGCCACCGCTTACTTAATGCTGGGAGAAAAAGATAAAGCGCTTAAAATGTTTAACTATTTTCTGCGTGATATGCGCCCAAGAGAGTGGAAGCATTGGGCGGAGGTAGTCCATGATGTTTATGATAGGCCGCAGTATATCGGCGATATGCCTCATACCTGGATAGGCGCTATTGCCATAAATTTTATTCGAAGCCTTTTTGTTTATGAAAAAGGAGATACGCTTATTTTGGCAGCCGGTATCGACTGGAATAGAATTAAAAAAGATAAACCGGTTATAGCCAAAAATTTGCCAACTCAATTTGGCAAGATAAATTATTCTATTAAACAAAAAGATTCTCGGGCAGATGTGGAAATCTGGGGAAGAGCTAAGCCGGATGAGTTTAAATTTAGGCTCCCCTCACTTGATAAGATTAAGCAAGTCAAGTTAAACGGGAAAAAATTGGAATCATCAGCAGGAGAAATCAGCTTTAGCAAATTACCAGCTTCCATAAAGATTTATTTTAATAAAACAAAAACGGTTTCTAAAGATGACTAAGACCTTAGATAAATTAGCCAGAAAATTAAAAGTTTTGCGCCGCACACTTTCCCGTGTCTTTAAAAACGATAAAAATGTTTCTAAGGTAACCAGGAAAAAAAATAGAGGAATTTTTAGAAAAAGAAAAATATTATCCTAATTTTCATGCCGCCTCACTGGCCTCAAAGAAAAAAGTTAAGATTATCGGTTTAGTCTTTCCAAAAGGCTCTTTTTTAAACGCCGATTATTACGTTATAGAGATATTAAGAGGTGTAGCAGAGGCAGCTGAAGATGGCGGCTTTGAGGTTATGTTTTATGCCAGGGAACATTTTGAGGTTTCCACCTGTCTTAAACTCTATAGGAGCAAATTGGTGGGAGGCCTTATCTTGACCGGCGTAGCCAAGAATGATTTTGAAGTAATAAGAGAAATAAAAAAAGAAGGAGTGCCCTTTGTCCTGATTAATTCGCATTGTGATAAAATAGACTCCGTCGATTGCGATAATAAGCTTGGTGAATATATGGCTACTAAATATCTCATCAAAGCCGGCAGAAAAAAATTGCCTTTATTCACGGACACAAAGATTGGATTAATGCCGTAGATAGATTCGCAGGTTACAAATTGGCACTCCGGGAAGCCAAAATCTCTTATGATAAAGAATATGTAGAATTTGGCTATTTTGGTCTTAAGGACGCGGAGTTGGTTGCCGGTAGATTATTAAGTTTAAGAGAACCTCCGGATGCTATATTTGCCGCTAACGATAGAATGGCTATGGGAGCTCTTAATGTTATCCGAGATAAGAAATTGAGAGTTCCACAGGATATATCGGTTGTGGGCTTTGATGATATCTCTGCCTGCCAGCATTTCAATCCACCCATTACTACCATGAGCCAGCCTTTAAGAAAGATTGCCACGCTGGGAACAAAAAGATTAATTGAGATTATATCCACGCACAAAAAGACCGGAGCCCAGATAAAATTCATTAAACCCGAACTTATCCTGCGAAAATCTGCCTGAAAGCAAACTTCCGCCCTTGATGTAAAAAAATAAATTAAATTTTTCTTATCTTTGTGATATAATTTTTAACTATGGAATTCAAAAAACTTATTCATAAAATACAGAAATTTTTAACCCGGGATATCTGGATAATCGAATTGCATCAACTTTCGCGCTTAAAGAGGTTCATTTTTAAACAGATAAGATTTTTTTATATTGTAATCAAAAGTTTTTTTGATGACAAATGTCCCCTAAGAAGCGCCGCCCTTACTTTTGGGACCATTTTTTCCATTGTTCCATTCTTTGCTTTAATTTTCGCCCTTTCTAAAAGTCTTGGTTTTCAGAAGACTTTAGATCCTCTTCTTCTTAAAAAGATTATGCCCGGGCAGGAGGAAGTAATTAATAATATTCTAATCTATATTGAGAATACGGATCTTAAGGCCTTGGGTTATATAGGGCTTATTTTCCTGGTGTGGCTGGTTATTTATATGCTCCAGATGATGGAAGGGACATTTAATGATATCTGGGGGATAAGACACGGGCGGAGCATTTTGAAAAAATTTGGTGATTATTTTAGCATAATGGTTATTGTGCCTTCGGTTTTAGTAATTGTTAGCATACTCAATACTATTCTGGCGACTAATATATATAATCTGGCTGTCGTGGATACTAAAATTGTAAGGTTCGTTGCTGAAAACGTGCATTCAGTTTTACCTTATGCGCTTTCCTGTTTTGCCTTTATGGGGCTCTATAAATATATGCCTAACATAAATGTTAATCTTAAGGCTGCTTTTTTTGCCGGAATAATTGCCGGCACAATCTGGCAGTTTTTAGAATGGGCCTATATTAATTTTCAAGTGGGCGTAGCCAGGTATAATGCTATTTATGGTGCCTTTGCGGCCTTACCTATATTTCTGGCATGGGTATATATAAGCTGGATGGTTTTGCTTCTGGGCGCAGAAATCTCTTTTGCTTTTCAAAACGGAAAAAATTATGTTGAGGCCAAGATTTCTGAAAATACCTCTTTTAAGCTCAAAGAACTTCTGGTTTTAAATTTGATGTATGCAATAGCATTTAGTTTTGAAAAAAGTAAAAGCGCCGCTCAGACGGATGAAGAATTAGCCTGCAGCCTTAATGCGCCGGTAAAATTAGTCAGAAACATTTTGTTTATTTTAAATGAAAAAGGCCTTTTAACCGAGACATCTAAAGATGAAAGGACTTTTGTGTATCAGCCCGCCAGAGCCCTTAAAGATATAACGACAGGCGACGTCCTTTATGCCTTAAGAAGCCATGGGACAGAATATATCCGGATAGATGAGAGTTTATCCGGTGGTAAGCTTTCCGAAATGCTAAAAAAAACGAAAACCTTCCTTTTGAATTCGGATTTAAATAAGAATTTTAAAGAATTGTTAGAAGAAAAATAAAACCTCCCTATGCTATCTTCAAAAGAAAAACCTTATTTCTTTAATTTCTTCCTTTCGATGCTCAAAAAAGAAAAAGATTGCGTATTTTTAAACACACAGCGTATAGATAGAAAAAATTACCGCAGTTTCCTTTTTATTCGCCCTCAGGTAGTCATTAGGGCAGATAGTGGCGATGAGGTGCTGGAGGCCTTAAAAAAAATAGAGGATTTTATAAATAAAGGTTTTTACGCCGCCGGTTACCTAACTTATGAAGCCGGACTTTTTCTTGAAGGAACTTCCATTAAAAATAAAAAATTTGATTTTCCGATTTTGTGGTTTGGTATTTATACCCAACCCCTGGTTTTTGACCATAGAACTCTAAAATTTAGCGGGGATGTCAGTTGTCTTAAGCTGCTAAAAAAAGACCTTTCTTTGGATAAAACCTATAAAATTGCCAATCCAGAATTTTCTTTGGGGCCAAAACCATACGGTAAGTGTATAAAAAAGATAAAAAAATACATAGAAATTGGAGATACCTACCAGGTCAATTTCACCTTTAAGTATAAATTTGATTTCCATGGTTCGACTCAGAAATTATTTCTGGACCTAAATTCCAAACAAGCTGTTTCTTATGCGGCTTTTGTAAAGCACGATTCACAGGAAATACTTTCTTTTTCTCCTGAGTTATTTTTCAGGAAAAGAAATAACCGCCTGGTGGTTAAGCCCATGAAGGGCACTATTGCCAGGGGCCTGAACATAGAAGATGATGGGCTAAAAGAGACTTTACTGGGCCGCAGCCAAAAAAACAGGGCTGAAAATATCATGATCGTAGACCTTCTTCGCAACGACCTTGGCAGGATATCGGAAGTCGGCACGGTTAAGCCAATTAAGATTTTTGAAGTTGAAAAATATGAAACGCTTTTTCAAATGACATCAAGCGTAAAATCCAATCTTAAAAAAGATATAACTTTAATTCAATTTTTCAGGAGTCTTTTTCCTTCAGGTTCTGTTACGGGGGCACCAAAGATAAGGACCATGCAGATTATAGAGAAATTGGAGAGAGAGCCGCGCAAAGTTTACACCGGCTCCATTGGTTTTATTTCTCCTTATAATAAAGAAGCCGTTTTCAATGTTGCTATCAGGACTATTCTTATAAACAGGAAACAGAATAGGGGAGAGATGGGTATAGGCAGCGGAATAATCTATGATTCACAGGAAGCTGCTGAGTATGCGGAGTGCAGGCTCAAAGCGAACTTTTTAACAGAAAAGAAACAGGACTTTGCTCTTATAGAAACAATTCTATATAAAAATAATTTTTTTCTCCTGCCCCTTCACTTAAAGCGAATTTGTGATTCAGCTGAGTATTTTAATTTTAAATTTGATAGAAAAAAAATCATTAAGGCCTTAAAGCAGCAAGTGAGGGGGCTAAAGAAAAAAGAAGCCTATCGCCTGCGCCTTTTACTGGGGAGAGAAGGGAATATTAAAATTAAAACCGCTATTTTAAGACCGGAAAGAGAAAAAGCAATAAAGGTCACCCTTTCCAAAGAGAAAATCGACTCTCGTGACCCTTTTATTTATCACAAGACCACTAATAGAAATATGCTGGATAAAGAATATTTAAAATGCAGGCAAAAGGGCTTTGATGAGACAATTTTTACCAATCAAAAAGGCCAGATTACCGAAGGAGCCATTTCCAACATACTAATTAAGAAAAATAACTTTTTCTATACGTCACCTGTTTCTTGCGGCTTGTTAAGCGGGGTCTTTAGACAGTTTCTTTTACAGAAAAAGAAAATTCCATTAAAAGAAAAAGTTTTATACAAGAAGGATTTATTAGAAGCCGATGGTATCTATTTTATTAATTCTGTCAGAGGTATGCGGCAGGCTTCTTTAAAAGGATAAAAGGGGTCAACTCCCTTTTATCTTGACATATAACTATCTTCCTTGTATTATGCTTGCATGCCAAGACAAGTACGAATAATCATACCGCATGAAGCTCATCATATAACTCAACGTGGAAATTATCGTCAAGAGATATTTGAAAACGATAATGATTTTAAACAATATCTTGCATGGCTTAAAGAATATTCAAGAAAATGTAAAATTGATATTCTCGCTTATTGCTTGATGACTAATCACGTGCATATTATTGGAACTCCAAACGATAAAGAATCTTTTGCAAAGGCATTCAATAGCCTTGCTATGAGGTACTCGCAGTATATAAACCGCAAAAGAAAATCATACGGACATGTATGGCAGGGGAGATACTTCTCATGCGTCTTGGATGAAAAACACCTATATCGCGCAATTCGGTACGTAGAACAAAATCCGGTAAGAGCAAAGATGGTAGAAGATGCATGGGATTATAAATGGTCAAGCGCGCGAACGCGCATAGGAATAGAAGCAAATTCCATTATTGTATTGAAGAATACATTTAATATGGATACAGAGGAGTGGAAACACTATTTAAAAGAAGTTGATGAAGAAGCAGATAAAGAGGTGAGATTAAAGACAAAAAGAGGCCTAGTAGTGGGAACAGAGGCATTTATTAAAAAGTTAGAGAAAAGATTGAAACGTTCATTAAAATGTTTAGACCCTGGGAGACCAAAAAAAGGGAGTTGACCCCTTTATAGGGAGGGGAAGAAAAAATGAAAATAAAAAGTAATGATTTTGAGCATAATAAAATGCTTGACGCAAAATTTACCTGTCAGGGGCAGGATATATCGCCTCAATTAATTTTTGAAAATGTTCCCGAAGGAACAAAAAGCCTGGCTTTAAGCGTGGTTGATCCGGATGCGCCGGGAGGAGGCTTTATTCACTGGCTGGTGTATAATATTCCTGTCGGCATAAAGGAAATTCATCAGGGCGGCCCCCCGCCTTCGGGAAGTACGGAAGTTATTAATGATTTTGGAAAAAGAGAATATGGAGGGCCATGCCCGCCATCGGGCACACACCGGTATTTCTTTACTGTTTACGCCCTGGACGCAGATAACCTCCACGGTTTAAGTAAATCAAATTTTACAAATGAAATTAAACAGCACACTATAGAAACAGCCGAAATTATAGGATTATATAATAAGAAGAAATAAGAATGGGATTAAGGATTAATCCTTGAAGCTGAAGGCTGATAGCTGGTTTAAACAAATTTGAAAAAGACTTGACAGAGGGATAAAATTTCTTTATAATTAAAATTAAAATTTGGTACTAATTGTGTAACTGGCGCACATGGAGCAAACCATGAGGAAGCACAAAGAGAAATAAACTGCCGACCGCCTGGGTAGAAATTTACCCAGGCTTTTTTTATTTTGAGAAGGAGAAAAAAATGAAATTTAAAAAATGTAGAGAGGAATTAAGAAAAATTTTGAAAAATTATACCCATAAAAGGCAGGCTTTAATGTCTTGCCTTCATCTTACAGAAGAAAAATGTGGATACATCCCGGAAGAGATAATTTCGTTTTTAGCTAAGGAATTAGACTTACCCAGAGTGGAAGTTTATAGCATAGTTACTTTTTATTCTATGTTTACCCTGGAAAAACAGGCAAAACATATGTTTAGAGTTTGTGTGTCTTTGCCTTGCTATCTAAAAGGGTCAGATAAAATTCTAAAAGTTTTAGAGCAGGAGCTGGGTATTAAAGAAAATCAAGCTACGCCGGATGGAAAATTCGGCATAGAAACCGTTTCTTGTTTAGGGTGTTGTGATAAGGCGCCGGCAGTGATGATTAATAATGAGATTTATGAAAAATTAAACCCTCAGAAACTAAAAAAGATAATTCAAGGCTTAAAAAACTCTGGTAAGAGACATAAAGGGAAAAATTAAAATTTAAATTCATAAACTTTTTTGGAGGGAAACAATGAAAATAATTTTAAAAAATATTAGTAAAGCCGGTTATTTGGCTGATATAAAAAGTTATCTTAAAGTTGGGGGATACCAAGCCTTAGAAAAAGCCTTAAACATGCCTCCCGAAGATATAATTAATGAGATTAAAAAATCCAAATTAGTGGGCAGGGGAGGAGCGGCATTCCCGACAGGATTGAAATGGGAATTTGCTTATAAGGCAAAGGAACATCCAAAGTACGTGGTTTGTAATGCTGACGAAGGCGAACCGGGAACTTTTAAAGACAGAGTAATTTTAGAAAATGACCCCCATCTTTTACTGGAAGCAATGATTATTTGCGCCCTTACAATAGGGGCCGAAACTGGTTATATTTATATCAGGGGAGAGTATTTCAAGCCATATGAAATTTTAAAGGGCGCAATAGAAGAGGCGAAAAAAAATAATTTTTTAGGAAAGAATATTTTTGGTTCCGATTTTTCCTTTACAATCAATCTTTATAGGGGAGCAGGGGCATATGTTTGCGGAGAGGAAACGGCCCTATTAGACTCTTTAGAAGGCAGGAAAGGCCAATCCCGCGTTAAGCCCCCCTTTCCTACATTTGTCGGATTTGAGAACAAACCGACGGTTTTAAATAATGTAGAAACATTTGCAAATATTCCACAAATTTTATTAAACGGCGGAGAATGGTTTTCTAAAATTGGCTCTCCTCGTTCTCCGGGGACAAAGCTGTATTGCCTTTCCGGGGATGTTAATAAACCGGGAGTATATGAACTTCCAACAGATGTAACACTTAAAGAGCTCATAGAAAAATATGGCCATGGTGTTAAGGGAAAACTCAAGGCGGTTTTACCGGGCGGGGTTTCCAGCCGTTTATTGACTAATAAGAAATTAAATATAACCATGGACTACCCAAGTGTTCAAG
>CAYUDR010000053.1:0-8571 GCA_964443705.1 uncultured Planctomycetia bacterium
AACAGAACATGACAAATCATGAACAGACAGTGCAAAGTTCAAATTTTAAGGACCGGAAGGCGGGACTCATAGTATTTGGAATCCTTCAAATTATCTTTGGGGGGTTCTGTGCACTCATGGTGCCTTTGATGATACTGGGCATGATTACATCAACTGCTCTTAAAGACAGCCCTACCACGTCCATGAACGCTAGTATGATGATTCCTGGCGTTTTGTTCTACATTCTACTTGCCGTTTGGTTTATCTGTATGGGGATAGGTTCTATTAGGGCCCGACGGTGGGCAAGGGCACTTTTATTGGTTTCTTCATGGATTTGGCTTATCGGCGGGATAAGCGGACTTATTTCTGTGCTGGTGCTTATGCCTGATATGTATGACCAGATGGCCAGGAGTGGGCAGATGCCCCAAGAGATGGCATGCACCATGAAGTACATAATGACTGTGTTTATGACAGTCTTTTACGTGGTTATACCGGGAGTACTTGTTCTCTTCTATGGAAGTAAAAATGTAAAGGCAACATGTGAGCTTAGAGACCCTCGCGTTCGCTGGACAGATAAATGCCCTTTACCTGTTCTAGCTGTGAGTCTAATATTTGCTTTCTGGGCGTTTTCGATGTGCTTTATGGGGTTTTACGGATGGGTAATCCCGTTCTTCGGATTTATCTTGAAGGGAATTATGGGCGCAGGGGTAGCGCTGATTGCCATGGTTCTGCTTGCTTACGTTGCCTGGGGTACATATAAATTGAGGATTAAGGCGTGGTGGTGCGCGGTCTTATTAACTATTGCATGGGCTCTATCAACGACTATTACATTCTCGCGTGTGAATTTGTTGGATTTCTATGAAAAGATGAATTTCCCTGAGCAGCAGTTAGATATCATGAAACAATATAATATATTGCAAGGGTCAACTGCCGTTGTGTTTACCGGACTCTGGTTTGTTGGCTTCCTGGGGTATTTACTATACACGAGAAGATACTTTAGACTTCCTTTTAAACAAGAAAGTGCTTTATAGGAAACCAGAATTTAAGCTATTAACAAGTCAATGCAGCGAATTTTTTCTATGCTACGCTTCGCAAAAATCGCTAATCTTCTATGTTAGATGAATAAATAATAAAAATAGGAAACTAAAGTGACTAAAAAAATAGCCTTTTTCGATGCCAAACCATATGACAAGAAATCTTTTATGGAGACAAATAAGGATTTTGGATTTGATATAACTTACTTTGATGCACACCTTAATGCGCAGACTGCAACACTTAGCGGGGATTTTAATGGTGTATGCGTGTTTGTCAATGACATCATTGACAGAGTTGTTATAGAAAACCTTATTAAACACGGCGTAGAAGTTATCGGATTAAGATGCGCCGGGTATAATAACGTAGATTTCAAAACAGCTTACAATAAAATTCATGTAGTACGCGTGCCCGCCTATTCACCTTATGCGGTCGCTGAACATGCGGCGGGGCTTATGTTATCCCTTAACCGAAAAATTCATAAAGCATATCACCGTACCCGTGACGGCAATTTTTCCATTAACGGGCTGCTTGGATTTGATATGCACGAGAAAACCGCCGGTGTTTTAGGAACAGGCAAGATCGGTAAATGCCTGATATCAATACTTAAAGGTTTTGGTATGAAAGTTCTGGCCTTTGACCCGTATCCGGATGAAAAATACGCCACAGAATCAGATGTAAACTACGTTTCTCTTAATAAAATCTACAAGTACTCAGACATCATATCTCTTCACTGCCCGCTCACGAAAGACACCGAGCATATAATAGACAAAAAAGCCATAAATCATATGAAAAAAGGCGTAATGATAATCAATACCAGCCGCGGAAAGCTTATCGATACGCAAGCTCTTATAGGCGGTCTTAAATCCGGTATAATCGGCGCAGCCGGCCTTGATGTATATGAAGAAGAAAGTGATTATTTTTTTGAAGACAAATCAACAGAACTCATAACCGATGATATGCTCGCGCGTTTACTGACGTTTCCAAATGTGTTGATAACTTCTCATCAGGCATTTTTTACACAAGAAGCACTGTATAATATCGCACAAATTACGCTGAGTAATTTTAAAGAATTTTTTGACGGCGGATATCTGAAAAATGAAATCTGCTATAAGTGCGATAATAAGGTATGTTTAAAAAAACAGAATAAACGTTGTTTTTAAATCAAAACACCTAACAATGCAAATCGGGCTATTGTTCTCCCGTCGCATGGTGGGATTCACTCGTCCTGATTTCGAATGTTCGCCAGGCATTGGTAACTGAGCTTTTAAATATTTAATATAGAAAGGAGTCAATCATGAAAAACACTCGATGGTATGTTTCTGCAGTTCTGTTTGTTATATGTATCTTTTTTAATACACAGTTCGCAAGCGGCCGAACTAACCTTGATTCAATACTTAAACCCTACCTCAGTCAATATGATTTGCCTGCCATTGGTGCAGCCGTAGTAAAGAAAGGTAAGATCGTCTCATCCGGTGCTGTCGGAACGCGCAAATTAGGCTCGACCATTCAAGTAACTATAAACGACCGCTTTCATTTAGGCTCTGATACGAAAGCTATGACCTCTTTACTGGCGGCCATAATGGTTGAAGAAGGAAAGCTTAATTGGGATTCGACCATAGCAGAGGTTTTCCCTGAAATTGCCGGCAAAATGAATCCAAAAGTACGAAAAGTCACTCTTGAGCAACTTCTTTCGCATACAAGCGGCATGCCGGCTGACAACGAAGATTTTATCAATTTGCTCGAAGAGTCTTTAAATCAAGAAGGCAATCTTGATGAATTGCGATATTGGCTTGTCGAGCAATGGTGTAAGCGGCCTTTGGTATGCGATTCGGGTACAAAATTTGCCTATTCTAATATGGGCTATACGATTGTAGGCGCTATGATTGAACGTGTTGGCGGAAAGACTTGGGACGAATTAATTACGGAACGTATTTTTATGCCTCTTGGATTAAAAACGGCCGGTCTTGGATGCCAGTCCTCGCTTGGTAGAATTGATGCACCTCTTGGCCATTCGGTCAAGGATGGTAAAGTTAAAGCTTATCTGGCAGGGCCGCATGGTGACAACCCCCCCACTTTAGGACCTGCCGGGATAGCACATATGTCAGTTCTTGATTTTGCCCGGTGGGCCGGATGGAACACTGGTAACGGAAGCCGAAAACCTTTTATAGTGCGGCCTGAAACTATAGAAAAGCTTCATACACCGGTTATTACTATACCCGCACTAAAAGATGCGCCGCCAGGTACGCCCCCTCGCGGCAAGTATGCACTTGGCTGGGGGGTAGTAGATGTGGAATGGGCACCATACCCTATTCTACATCATGCCGGCTCGAATGGAATGAACTTGGCGCTCATCTGGTTAGATGAAAAACGTGATATAGCTATAGTCGGCGTTACTAATATTGGCGGCAAGAAAGCCGATGAGGCATTGCGCAAGCTTGTCTCCGAATTATATAGGGGCTTGAAGTAAAATAAATGAACCGATGACTCTAAATTAAATCAAGCTTACCTTTTAAATAATTCAAAAGCTGCTTGTGCTGTGGCCAATTCAGAAAATTGTCTTTTTCAATCAAGGCAAAGGCTTCTTTTTGGGCCGATTCTAAAATCTTTAGGTCTCTCTGGGGATCGGCAATTTTAAATTCGAGGAATCCATGTTGTCTTATGCCAAAAATCTCTCCCGGCCCTCGTATGTCCAGATCTTTCTCGGCAATTTCAAATCCATCCTGGCATTTTATCATAGCATTCAGCCGTGATTTTGCGTTTGCGGTTCTTGCGTTTGAAACTAAAACACAATAAGATTTAAAGCTCCCCCGCCCCACCCTGCCTCTTAATTGATGAAGCTGGGCAAGGCCAAAACGCTCTGCATGCTCTATTACCATAACAGAAGCAGACGGTATGTCAATGCCTACCTCTATAACAATAGTGGAAACCAGTATATCTATTTTCCCAGCCTTAAAATCCTGCATTATAGAGTCTTTCTGTTTGCCAGATAGGCGACCATGGATAAGTCCCACCTTAAAATCCTTAAAAACATCATTTTTCAAATGCTCATACATCCTGGTAGCATCACGCAAGTCTAATTTTTCAGACTCCTCAATAATGGGGTAAACTATATAAGCCTGTTTTTTTGCCTTCTGGATTTCCTTTCTTATAAAACCATAAGCATCCACTCTCTTCTTCTCACTCACCCACCAGGTAGTTATGGGTTTTCTGCCGGGAGGCAGTTCTTTAATAACGGAAATATCCATATCCGAATAAAGAACCATTGATAAAGTTCTGGGAATAGGAGTGGCTGTCATAACCAGCAAATCCGGATTAATGCCCTTTTCCTTGAGAGTTTTTCTCTGCAAAACCCCAAATTTATGCTGTTCATCGATTATAATCAGGCCTAATTTTTTAAATTTAATGCCTTCCTGAATTAAGGCGTGGGTTCCGATAATTATATCTACCTTTTTCTCCTTAATTTTCTTATAAATTTTAGTTTTCTCCCCGGCTGATAATTTTCCTGCTACTAAAACAATTTTAAAAGAAAAGTCTTTTAGCATCTTTTTAAAAAGAGAAAAGTGCTGTTCGGCTAAAATTTCCGTGGGGACCATAAAAGCGGTCTGGTAGCCATTTAGAATGCTTAAAAGAATAGCATAAAAAGCTACCACGGTTTTACCTGAGCCCACATCCCCTTGCAGGAGCCGATACATGGGGCTTTGGCTCATCATATCCTGTTTAATTTCTTCAATAACTTTTTTCTGACTCGAGGTTAGTTCAAAAGCAACTACAGATGAAAAAAGATTATTCAGCTGCCGCTTATTTTTATGCCTTATGCCCCGCAATTTACTCTTTATCTTTTTTTTAAGATAAGCGTTAATGGTCTCTATTAAGAAAAATTCATCAAAAATAAGTCGTTTTCTGGCCTGTTGATAAAAAACTTCATTTTTTGGGAAATGGACATTCTTTAAAGCGGCTGAAATATGAATAAATTTTAGTCTATGGCGCAAATTTGAAGGTAAAATTTCTGCAGCCCTGGAGGCATGCAAGTCCACCACACCCTTAATTATGGTCCTTAGATGCCTCTGGCTAAGATGGGCTGTTAAAGGATAAATGGGAACTATATTGGCAACATGAATTGAATCTTCTAAAGAATCGCTTTCAAGCAATTCATATTCCGGGTTGGTAATAACCAATTTTGCCCTTTTGACCTCAACTTTGCCATAAAGCATAACCTCGCTTCCGACTTTTAGCTTATCCTTAAGATAAGCCTGATTAAACCACAGGGCCAAGATATTGCCGCTTTCGTCTCCTATAACCGCTTCAAAAATAGCCGGCCCTTTTCTGATAAAACGCAGCCCGCTTGTAATGACTTTGCCTTTGAGGGTTTGAAGCTGGTTGATTTTTAATTTGCTTATAGGTAAGATATGACGACGGTCTTCGTAACGGCGGGGAAAATGATAAAGTAAATCTCTGATGTTTTCAATTCCGAGTTTCTTAAAAATTTTTGCCCTTTTGGGACCCACCCCTTTAACAAACTGAATCGAATTTTCTAATACGTTTTGCGTAATCATAATTCATTTATCTGATTTTAATATTTTAAATTAAGCATAACACAAATAAACTATGCTGGTCAATTTATTTTAATTAAACCATTACTCCTTATTTTTTAATCTTGCATAAATAGTAACGTTATGGTAATATCAATAAAACTATCACTTATGGAATTCCGAAATTTCGGGATAAACATAAGTGATTAAATTGAATTGATTCGCCTAAGGCGGATTTAATTCCAAGTTACAAATTATCTCGTTCTTCAAACTCTATAATTTGTGTTGTCATTAAGGGAGGATATTTACAATGGCTAAGGTCTGTGAAATTTGCGGCAAAGGCATTAGGGCCGGAAGAAGTATAAAAAGAAGAGGTCTTGCTAAAAAGAAGGGTGGCGTGGGAAAGAAAATCACCGGTATTAGCAAGAGGTTTTTTAGGGTAAACCTAAAAACCGTTAAAGTAAAAGTCGGAAAAACAATAAAAAAAATGACCATCTGTACAAAATGTCTCAAGGCCGGTAAAGTTAAAAAAGCATAACGCAAAACATCAAATAGTAATTAGTAAATAGAAAAAGATTTAAGGAGATTTCAAGTTTTTTTTGTAGAATGCTGAACATCAGATAAAGCAGCTAAGTTGTTTTGTTGGCTGGGCCTTATATCTTTCAAGGAAAACCTGATAGTTTCAATTCCATCCCATTGGTTCAAATAGGGATAATAAACCATATCAAATTTCCTGTCCCCAATTATATCTAAAACAGAAGCCGTGCCAAAACCCATGGCTTCACACACAACTTTTCCATCGGTAACCCAGCTTTTAAAATTATTTTTGCCAAAACGAACTGGTTTATTTTTAAAAAAAAGCTCTCTGGATAAAAAAACCGGTTGAGGATTTTTACAGCCAAAAGGAGCTAATTGATTAATCTCTTTAATAAAATCGGTTTCTACCAGTGAAAAAGGAATCTCCGCATCAATTTCAAGAATAGGCAATAAATCTTCCGGTTTTAAGACTTTGTGTGCAACTTTATTAATAAAATCACCGAAGATTTTAATTTTATCTTTTAAAATTGATATTCCGCAAGCCCCCTTATGCCCTCCGTAATCTAAGAGCAAATGCCGACAAGCGCTTATGGCGTCAAATAAATGAAAATTTTCTATAGAACGCCCTGATCCCTTACCGGGAGAATCTTTCGTTGAAATAATAATAGTTGGCCTATAAAACTCCCGGGTAATTTTCGAGGCTACTATGCCAATTACGCCCGGATGCCAACTTTCGTCTTCTAAAACTATCACTCTGTGTTCTTTAAAATTAATTTCCCTGTCAATTTTAGCAAGGGCCTCATTTAATATTGCCTCCTGCAACTTTTGCCTCTGCCGATTATTCCTGTGGAGTTCACCGGCAATATTCCTTGCCTCTTCCTCGTCATCTGTCATCAGCAATCTAACAGCTAATTCGGCCGAACCAAGCCTTCCAGCAACATTAATCCTGGGACCTAAAACATAACCAATATTTTTGGCACTAATATTTTTACGTTTTAAACCACTTACATTTATGAGGGCTTTTAAACCTTTTTTATCGGTCGTCGCAATTTTTTTAAGTCCTTCTTTGACCAAAATTCTATTTTCGCCCACTAACGGCACAACATCGGCCACTGTCCCAAGGGCAACTAAGTCCAGATATTGGAATAAATCCTTATCTTTACCATAAACTGCCTGAGCCAGTTTAAAAGCTACCCCCACACCAGAAAGTTCCTTAAATGGATACTGACAATCTGCCCTCTGGGGGCAAACTATAGCTACAGCAGGGGGTAAAATGCTTGCCTTGGGTTTGTGATGGTCGGTAATAACAACATCTATGCCGTTCTCATTGAAAAACTTAACTTCTTCAAAAGCAGATATACCGCAATCCACAGTTATAATAAGAGAAATATTTTTATTTTTGGCAACAGGAAAAACACTTTTATTTAAACCATATCCTTCATCTATTCTATTGGGAATATAATAACTAATTTCACCGCCCATTTTTGAAAGGGAGTCCTGCAATAAAACACAGGCGCTAATTCCATCGACATCATAATCGCCATAAACTAATATTTTTTCTCCTGCAGAGATAGCCTTTCTGATGCGCAGGGCGGCTTTCTGAATATCAGCTAAGAGCTGCCAAGGCGTAAGGTCAGCCAAAGTGCCATAAAGAAAAGTATGAGATGCCTGGGGAGTAGTTATATTGCGGTTAACTAAAATATGAGAAAGTATGTCTGATATACCTAAATTTTTCGAAAGGTTTTTCCTTAATTCAACATCTGCTTCTTGCACTTTCCAGCGTTTCATTATTAGTAATTAGTTAATTAATTATTTAGTATTTTAGCGATTAATCAGATTATTATCTGGTTTTATAGTGCCAGTCTACTAAGATAGGCGAAGCGACATAGACAGAGGAATAAGTTCCTATGATAACACCAATCAGTAAAGTAAAAGCAAAATCTCTTATGGCTGCACCCCCAAATATAAAAAGAGTAGTAACCACCATAAGTGTCGTAGATGAAGTCAAAATAGTTCTGGATAATGTTTCATTTATTGCCGCATTTACAATTTTTTTAAAATCTTTCTTGCTTGCCTGCCACAACTTTGTGTCTTCCCTGATGCGGTCAAAGACAACTATGGTGTCATTGATGGAATAGCCAACTATAGTCAAAATGGCAGCAATGACAGGCAGGGAAATTTGCATGCCGCAAATCGATAAAATACCAACGGTAATTAAGGCATCGTGGAAAAGTGCCACTATAGCGCCCACTGCAAAAATAAATTCAAATCGTAAAGATATATAAATCAACATTCCTATTAAAGCAAGGGCCACCGCCAACAACGCTTTTTTTCCCGGTGTTTTGATTTTCTCTGCACATGCTCAATGTATTTATTTTCACTAATTTTCCATTGATTTCAATTGGGTGAAATTTATATTTCCATGGGAAAACCCCAGCCGGTAAATTCAAATATTCATTCATCATGCTGCAAATCGCGTATGAATTTTTAG